>DEQC01000011.1 GCA_002359055.1 Flavobacteriales bacterium UBA3376
GTAATTTCTAAATCAAAAATACTTTTGATTTGAGACACATTTAGGTCATCTACTTTATTGTCAGAATGAGTATATAAAGCGTAACCTTTCTCCACTGAGGGTGAATTGAACAATCCAATCCCTTCTGTAAATAAGAAAAGAATAATTAAGAGAATTGTAATACTTGTAACGGTTCCGCTAAGAGTAAGTATTCCCTCAATTATTCTTTCTAGAAATTTTTTAAGATGTTTCATTTAATATCTTAAACTACTAGTAGTTTGATGTTAATTATTTAACTGTAATAAATCCTATTTCTTCAATCAATTTTTGACCGGTAGGCGAAAGTGAATATTCGATGAATTTTTTTACATTTTCGTTTACATCAGCACTGTGATAGAAATACAGAGGACGAACTACAGGATAAGTATTGTTTTTTGCATTTTCTATGGATGGTTGAACGAAATTTTCTCCATCGTAAGAAACATTGATTGCTTTTACATCTTCGTTTAAGTATGCCAAACCAACATATCCGATAGCCCC
Organism: Flavobacteriales bacterium UBA3376; assembly: GCA_002359055.1. Classification (GTDB taxonomy): domain Bacteria; phylum Bacteroidota; class Bacteroidia; order Flavobacteriales; family Weeksellaceae; genus Moheibacter. The sequence goes on from DEQC01000011.1 coordinate 520, forward strand.
AGGTGTCTGGTTAACTGATTGAATGATAGCACCTGTTGCAGGCATACTCATGATACCGTTAACATAGTTTTTATCGTTCAAAACACTTTCTTTGAAAAACTCATAAGTTCCTGAAGAAGTTTCTCTTGAATAAGGAATGATTTTTAAATCATCACCACCCAATTCGCTCCAGTTTTGAATTTTTCCTGTAAAAATATCTTCCAATTGTTGACGAGTCAAATCGTTCACCTTATTTTCTGGATGAACTACTATCGCCATTGCATCATAAGCAATAACAATTTCTTCTATAGATTTTCCAGCGTCTTCAATTTTTAAAACCTCATCAAATTTGATTTTTCTTGATGATTGAGCAATGTCAGTTGTCTCAGCCATTAATGATGAAATTCCAACACCACTACCACCACCTGTTACTATCAAAGTTTCTCCACTGTTTTCTAACATATATTGTTCTGCTAATTTCTGTGAAATTGGCAAAGTGGTATCCGAACCTTTAATGGTGATTGATGATGAACTCGTCGAACCTTCTGTTTGACTGTCTGACTTTTGGGAACAAGCGACTAAAAGTCCTCCAATCGCTAAAATTCCAACTGCTTTGGAAAGGTTTAAAACTATGTTTTTCATATCAATTTTTTAGTACTGCAAAAGTATTGCAGTCTTATTACAGAGCTTTGTATATTTTGTTACAAAGATGTTAAGAATTGACCTAAAATTTAAATTGATATCTCAAAGTAAACACATTATCATCGAGTTGACCTAATGCAGCGGTCTCTTCGTTGTCAATGATTTCGTAATAAACTGTAATTCGATGGTTGTTATGAAAATTCGATAATAACCCAAAACCAATAGTGTTGTATGCTATGTCTCCAATTCCTGTACCATTGTTGCCAATATTTGACTTTGAAATTTTGGTGTTTGGATCGTACCAGTCATAACGTACTACTGCTGAAATAGGTAAATAATTAAAATCTTGAATAAAATTGACATATCCACCTTGGAATTTTCTGATGTAAGTGTCATAATCTGGTAGAGTCGATGAATAATTACTTTTGTTTGAGGATGAACTTCCTGGTTGTGTACCGAATACATATTCTGCATTGATTTGACTTTGTCCCATAGAAGTTTGAAGTGTGAATTGACCATCGAATCCGATGTATTCTCTTTTGGTGAAACTTCCTTCTTCTACAGTTTCCAACACAAATCCATTGTTATTCATCACATATTTATTTTCAGTACCTAAATATGCACTTCCATTAAAATAAGACACGCCTAAACCTAAGGTGAAATCTTTCAAGATTTCTTTTTTCATGGACAAATGACCAGAAAAATCTTTCTTACTATCAGTTTCTTTGTTGACACCATTTCCTGTAAAAATTCCAGCTTCTAACTTTAGAAAGTGTAAAGGAGAGCTTTTAGGTGCTTGAAGTGTAAGCATTGCTCCTAAATCACGAGTGTCTGAAAAAATCGTTTGGAAAACATTTGAAATTTCAGTGGTTTCTCTGCTCGATGAAGATAGTCCGACTTCATTACCAAATGCACGTTTAAAAGCACCAACTTTCAATGAATTTGAATTCAACCAAGGTTCGGTAATATTGATGTAAGCGTCTTTTAATTTCACTCCTTTTTCTGTAACATCTAACTGTAAAACAGCTGTGGCTATATCTTTTTCATAACTGAATTTCACTCTACCTCTTCGAATACCGATTCGGTTAAAGGATTTTGTATCATCTGTGTTTTTATCGCCAACTTTAAGTTTTGCGTCTTTTTCTCCCCATTGAAATTGGGTTTGAATGTATCCAGTGATTTTTAGGTTTCCATCCTTTTTGGTCTCTGATTCTTGAGCAACATTTGGAGTCTGAGTCAACGAATCAGTAATTTGGGCATGATTTAATGTGCTAAAAAATAAGCACAGTGCGATGAATGATAATTTTTTCATAACCGAAATCTAAAGTGTACAATGTGTGAATTGAAATTTGTTGCAAGTTACTTACGTTATTATTAATTAAAAATTAAAATTTTCAATATAAAGTTAGCAATATGAAAAATACAAAAAACTGAAATATTTCATTGATAAGAAATATTTTAAACCTTGACAATGAGTTAATTTTGTAAGTTGAAATGGATTTTAGATTCGGAAAAAACAAGGATTCTATGAAGAATATTTTCGCTTATGGTTTAAAGTTCGCTGTTTTCAATTTTATAATCGTTGGAATTTGGGGTGCATTGATGCGATATAAAATGGCTTTTCCTTTGCCGATTTTCAATCAAAAAAACTTATTGGAAGCTCATTCTCATTTTGGATTTTATGGTTGGATTGCTTTGGCGATTTATTTTTTAATTCTAATTGACCTCAAAAAAGCTTTTTCAAACTTTAAGCACAAAAAATATCTCATTGCCATCATTATCAATATTATCGGCGCTTTTGGGATGTTGTTCAGCTTTACCTATGGTGGATATTATTGGTTATCCATCGTATTTTCAGCGATTTGTATGTTAGTCTCTTATTTGTTTTTCTTCTTTTTTCTTTTTGATTATCGAAAGATTAAGTCCGTTGCAAGTTTATGGTATTTGGGCGGATTATTTTTAGCTATTTTATCTTCGGCCGGAGTGTTTTATTTGAGTTATACCACATCAACTGAGCAAATTTCAAATGAAATTTATCAATCGAGTATCTATTATTATTTACATTATCAATACAATGGATTTTTTATTTTTAGTTGCATTGGATTGTTTTTAGCTCAAATAATAAAAATAGGAGGGAAGTTGGATCGAAGTTTCAATCGATATGTTTTTTGGTTGATGTTGATCAGTACGATTTTCACTTATGGATTATCTGTCATTTGGTTGGATTTATCGACCAATGTTTTGATTCTCTTGTTAATATCAACTTTAGTATTGCTTTCATCGAGTTTTATGCTAACTAAAGTGGTTTATGAAAACTGGAATTTACTCAAAGAGCGATGGACTAAATTTCGTCGCATGGTTTTGATTTATGTAGGAATTGCATGGATGGTTAAATTGATTTTACAATTAATGACCAATGTTCCTTTTTTGGTGAAATTTGCTTTTGAATACAGAGATGTTGCCATTGCTTATTTGCATTTGATATTGTTATTTGGAATTTCAACTTTTTTATTGAGTGAAATTGTTCATTCCAAATATTTCAAAGTAACCGCTTATGGTTGGTTGGGTATGCGATTGTTTTTGATTTTCAATTTATTGAATCAAATCTTTTTAGGTTTAAAAGCATTTTCATCCATTTTCTATTTCAGAATACCTGCTTATTCGCAATTGATGTTTATACTCGGAGCATCAATAATTAGTTCATTAATAATTATTTTAATGAATTTAATGATAGTCAAAAGAAAGCATTGATAATTTAAATTATTAAATAAAAAAAACCGGCTTCTTATGAAACCGGTTTTGAATATTAGTTATTTAACGTTTGATTAATTTCTTTGTGATTTTTCCATCTTCGGTATTGATGACTAAAACATAAATACCACTTTGAAGTTGATTCACATTGAGCGTTGCTCTTTTATCGCTCAAATCGATTTGAGTTTTAAGAACAGTTCTTCCCGTAAGATCTTGGATAAATACTTCTGAGTTTTGGTAAGATTTATCGGTCAAAATATAAACTTCTTCGCGTGCTGGATTTGGGTAAATATTCATTTGAGAATCAACCAAATTCGTAGTTCCCATATTTTCACAATCCAAAACATCTGATGGAGGCATGCTGAAATCTTCCGTTCCATCATAAACACTACTTGAATTACCTTGGTCAGCATTATAACCTAAACCTCTTTTAGCAAATGCTTTCCATATACTACATTGATTAGCACCGTCATATAAGATTTGATCGGCTTGAAGTATAGCATCTCTACCATCGACAAATCCTGGATTACAAGGTTGTAATTTCAAACCTTCCATAACCAATCTCATAGCAATATTGTTTCCACCAGTTCCTTCATAAAGATCTGGATCAAATCCATAAACATCGATCAGTTCCCAAGTCATTTCCCAAAGCATAGTTGCCCAAACATATCCAACGCCATGAGGAATAGAAACCGATTTTATACGGTTGTAAGTCGATGGATTGATGGACATATCGGTCGAATATTGCGTTGGTCTAATTCCAATTCCAGTGGTTGGTTGGTTCACTGCATAAGTTCCAATACCTCTTCCAGTTGTACCTTCATCTCCTGGATACATAGTCATCATTAAAGCAAAATAATCACTCCAACCTTCACCCATTTGTTCAGAATTGTTCAAACAGCTTGAAGTTTCTGGTCCACCAGTTAAGCGAATTGAAATTCCATGTCCGTATTCGTGTGCAATGATACCATTGTCAAAACTTCCATCTTTGTATCCATCGTTATAACCATCTTTAGGAATTGAACCGTTCAAAGTTCCTCCATCGACCAATTCATCGATGATCGGATTTCCATCACTCATCGAAATCATAATTGCTGGAATATTGATGTTTGAATTGCTTCCTCCCATTGGAATTGGAGCGCCACCCACATTATTCACAACTATTACAGCCACAGCACCAGCATTTTGAGCTCTCATCACTTTGTCCACAAAAGAACAGTCTCCTCTTCTGATCACTACAATTTTACCATTTAAATCAGCTGCATTTGATAAATCGTCACATGCATCATATATATCACCATTTCCATTTCTAATTGCAACTTGCAAATCTGCAGTCAATGGAGGAACAGGTAAACCTGGTCCGAAACCAGCCAAAACTCCTTCATAATTTCCTTCTAAATCACCCGGAGTATTGATTGAAAGTAAATGATTGTCCGTATCACCTGTGTTCCACATAAACATAATCATGTATGGATTTCCACCTTCAGAAGGCGTTCCAAACATAGCGTTATTCATGCTTCCCATATTTTCTCCTGTCTGTCCAAATGCCCAAACTTGATCATTTCCAACACCACCACGATCGTAATTGTTAACTTGGAAATTTCCAGCAGCTTCTGTAAAACCATATTGATACCATACATCATGCATCATATTGTTCATATAGAATAAATTGGTAGTCGATGCATCTGAACTTTGGTATAGACTGTTGTTGAAATCCAACGGAAAATCAAAGTTTAAATCTGGCCCTCCTTCGGCAAATCCATTGAATTGATAGTTTCCACCATAATATAACCACATCAAACCATCACTTTCTTTGTCATTGAATGCAGTAACATTATTACCTCGAGTATCGGTATATTCAGGACCTGCTTGTCCGTCGGTATCATGCCATCCAAAAGGCGAAGCAACTGAATGTGCGGGACTGTTGATCAAAGTTCTTCCGCCGAAGTTTGGTGCTTCAACTGGCAATTGAAATACATTGTAAGTTGCTCCATCGTTCGTGCTATTGTTCGCGTATTGACTATTTAACCATTGAATCGATTCGCTTTTTTTGTAAGCAGTCATAGGATTATCGAATGCACCCACATTAAAGCTACAGCTCAATAAATGGTTGTGTGAAGAGAAAATTTCTCCGGTTTGTGCATGAACGATTAATTCTAATATTTTTAATTCATTTTCTTCTTGAACATTTAAATGTAAAACCCAACTTAAATCCAAATGCCCATTTTCATTGGGGAAATACATAATTTCGTTTTTGAAATCTGTATTTAAAAATGCCGATTCATTCAAACTTAAACCTAAATGATTTGCTGCCAAAGAAGCGACTTGATTTAAATCAGTGTTCAAAGCTTGGTTGCCAATTTTCTGATGAATTTGCTTTTGGAAAGTCTGAGCCATGTGTACAATTTCACCGTTTTTAAGAGCGAAATTTGCAATTGCTCCATAAATCGGATAGCCGCCGATATTTTGTTGAATGTATGCATATTCAACCTGAACTTTTTCATCTGTATAATTTGTTTGTACAGATAAATCTTCGAAATCTGTGGAGTTGAACCCCAAAACTTGCTGTTGTTGTTTCAGATAAGACTTCGCTTTGTTGAGTACATTTGAATTTTGTGCCCATGCAAAGTTTGCTGAAAACATAACAACCGCTAGTAAAATAAATTTTCTCATAAAGATATTTGATTGTTGTATGTTAATTAATTTATATAAAAATAGTTAAAAAAATCATCAACAAGAAAATAATTACATTCTTATTAAAATTTAGTAAATAAGAAATCTATTATTTTTTGCCAATTAGGATAGGTTGTAAAATTCAAATTGACCAGACATAAATTTATTTCACTTCTTTTGACACAGAAGAATTAGGTTTTTTGCTAAATAACCATAATCCAATGAAAGTCAAAAGTCCATTGAATACGATGATTTCAACACCAAATCTATAATCTGTATAATCTTTGAAATAATCATTGATCAAATAAGTAACTAAAGGAGCAATTAGTGCAATGCTGATGATTGAATATTTGATGGAAATTTTTCTTTTCGTCAAAATTCCAAAAGCAAACAATCCCAACAATGGTCCGTAAGTATAACCTGCGACGTTCATAATCAAATAAACAATGGATTTATCGTTGATCCATTTGAAAATTAAAATCAATAAAAAGAAAATCACTGTAAACATCAGGTGAACATTTATTCTCGTTCTTTTTTTCTGCTTTTCAGTCAATTTATCGTTTTCGTTAAGTTTCAATAAATCGACACAGAATGAACTTGTGAGTGAAGTCAATGCACCATCTGCCGATGGAAACAAAGCTGAAACTAATCCTATCATAAAAATCACCGAAATGAACAATGGAAAGTATCCCTGCAGAGATAAAGCTGGAAATAAGTCATCTCCCATGATGTTGTTAATTTCTCCAGCTTCATTGACAAATCCAAAAACTCCATCGCCATAAACCGCTCCATTTTGCATGGCGTACAAATACAATAATCCACCTAAAAACAAAAATGCAAAATTCACCAACAATAGAGTAGAGGCGAATGTCAGCATATTTTTTTTCGAATTGTACAAATTATCCACGCTGATATTCTTTTGCATCATTTCTTGATCCAAACCGGTCATCGCTATCGTAATAAACATTCCACCAATCAATGTTTTTAAGAAGTATGTAGAAGAATTTACATCTAAATTCATCAAATGCGTATAATTATATTCAGCTATTTTTTGATATCCTTCAGTGAAGCTTAAATCGAGTTGAGTCAAAACATAAATGATACAAACAATCAGACTCAAAATCATAAAAGTAGTTTGTAGAGTATCGGTTATAACTATAGTTTTTACGCCACCTTCATAGGTATAAAGCACAATTAAAATCAATATGATAACAGTGGTTAACCAAAAGGGAATTCCTATTTGGTTCAATAAAAAGATTTGTAAAACATTGATGACCAAAAACAATCTTGCAGTCGCACCGACTGAGCGTGAAATGATAAAGAAAATCGATCCTGTTTTATGCGCTTCCACATTGAACCGTCGCCCTAAATAAGTATAAATCGAGGTGAGATTCATTCGATAATAAAGCGGAAGTAGAACGAATGCGACAATGAAATATCCTAAAAAGAATCCGATGACCATGATATAATATTCAAAGCCACCATAGACATATTCGGTTCCCGTCAATTTCCCAACGGTTCCAGGCACAGAAATAAAAGTCACTCCACTGAGGCTCGTTCCAATCATCCCAAAGGCTACCAACCACCACTTACTCTTTCGATTTCCTATAAAAAATGATTGATTGTCTGAATTTCTACTTGCGCGTCTTGCAATGTATAGCAGACCGATAAAGTATAGAATTACGAAGAATAAAATGATGTTTGTATTCATAATGGATTCAAATTTCATTCAAAAATAGTATTTTTGGCCGAATGAATTACCCAAGTAAAGTATTAGAAAGAGCAGTTGATGAGATGTCGAATCTTCCTGGTATAGGAAAAAGGACTGCTTTGCGATTGATTTTGCACATGTTAGGTCGTCCAGCGAGTCAAACAGAAAAATTATCTGAGGCATTAAAAAATTTAGTTAATGAGATTGAATATTGTAAAAAATGCCATACGATTTCAGATCATGATTTGTGTCAAATATGTTCAAATCCCATCAGAGATCATTCGATTATTTGTGTTGTTGAAGATATAAGAGATGTGATGGCGATTGAAAATACGGGTCAATATAAAGGTGTTTTTCATGTTTTGGGTGGAAGAATTTCACCGATGGATGGAATAGGGCCTAGTCAATTGAAGATAGAATCTTTGGTCGAACGTGTACAAAAAGAAGAAGTTCAAGAATTAATTTTTGCTTTGAGTTCAACGATGGAAGGCGATACAACAGCATTTTATCTGTATAAAGTTTTGAAAGATACTCAAGTCAACTTTTCGACCATTGCGAGAGGAATTGCTGTTGGGGATGAGATAGAATATGCTGATGAAGCAACTTTGGTTCGTTCGATCCAAAATAGAATTCCTTATAGCGATGATAAATCATAAAAAAATCCGTCAGATTTGACGGATTTTATTTCATTGATTCAAATATTTTAAACTGAATTATTCTTCAGTTGCTTCAACTTCTTCTGTATTTACTTCTTCTGAAGTTGTTTCTTCCGTAGTTTCTTCGATGACTTCTTCAACATTCTCAGTAGTTTCTTCAACTGCTTCTTCTAAATTGTTTTCTGCAGTTTCAACTTGAGTTTCATCGACTATTTCTTCTTTATGTCCATCATGAACGATTGGCAAAACTCCTTTGTTTCCACCTGGAGTAGCATCACAAGCTACGAAAAGAAATGCACCTACGATTAAAAGTCCTAATTGTTTCATTGCTATATTTTCTTATTGATTACCTAATTCTTTACAAATTTACTTTAATTCTGCGATTTTCTGTACACCTCCTTTGGTTTTATCGCCAATATTTACCAAAATTTCAGTTCCTAAAGGAAGAAATATATCCAAACGAGAACCGAATTTGATAAATCCATATTCATTTCCTGCAGTTGCTTCATCATTTTCTTTTGAATATAAAACGATTCTTCTTGCGACTGCACCTGCAATTTGTCGGAAAAGTACTCGGTGTTTATTTTCCGTTTCAACTACAACTGTTGTTCTTTCGTTCAAAGTCGATGATTTGGGATGAAAGGCAACCAAATATTTTCCTGGATGATATTTTGTATAAATAACTTTTCCAGACACTGGATATCTGTTGACATGCACATTGAGCGGTGACATAAAAATCGACAATTGAATGCAACGGGTTTTTAGAAATTCATTTTCTTCAACTTCTTCTATGACCACAACTTTTCCATCGACTGGGGCAATGATATCATTGATATTTGCTTCAACAAATCGATCGGGATTTCTGAAAAACCAAACGATAAATCCATAAAGTACCCAAATCAGTGCAATGAGTACGTAGGAGTAGGGTGTAGGCAAAAATTTAATTGCCAAAAAGCTCAACAGAGCAAATCCTACCAAAAATCCAATTAGAATAAATCTACCTTCTCTGTGTAATTTCATAAAACTTCAGCTAACAAAATATACAAATAAACCATCGGGATGACGAAGATAAAACTATCGAGTCGATCAAGAAATCCTCCATGACCTGGAATCAAATTCCCACTGTCTTTGGCGTTGAAACTCCTCTTAATTTTAGATTCTACCAAATCACCTAAAGGTGCAAAGATAGCAACAATTAACCCAATAATTATCCAATTAAATCGACTATCTGGAAGAATGTAATTTTGAACTACAAATCCTGCTATTACAGTGAAAATTACACCTCCAATAAGGCCTTCCCAAGTTTTTTTCTC
>DEQC01000012.1:0-15947 GCA_002359055.1 Flavobacteriales bacterium UBA3376
GTTTTTCCATAGTAGGGGGATTGTGGCTAACGTTTTGGGCTTTGCGAAGAAGCGGACTTCGGAGCACAAAATTGTCAACATACCACAAAAGTTGATGCGAGGTAGGATGTTCAATTAACCACTGAACCCGCTTTTTTGCAAAACCGCTGTTAGCACTTCGCCCTTCTTTTCTGTCGTGTTTGTTCGTTGTCATTTCGTGTCTGTCTTGGTGCGTTGGATTGAGGTGTTTTGCAAATGTGCCACCAAATGCGTTGGCAATTCAACTAGGTAATTTGTCAAGTCTGTTCGTTATTAATAAGTTCTAATTTGCTTAGTAGCTCTTTTGTTTGTTGAATGTCAAAGTATTTGTTCTTTACAAGTTTAATTTGATAGCTCTTTGGTAAATAGATTCCCCATTTGGAAAAATCTAAAAGTGTTGGATTGGTTTCTAAAAGTGTTGAAATGTGAGTATCAATGTCTGTCAAAGGGAATGATAAATAATTCCATTTAGTAATCAATTCTTCTTTAGGAACTTCAATGTCAAACGAACTACTGCTGTCGTCAAGCGTATTTTTAATTCCAGCAATATTCAAAAGCAATTGTAACGTCCTATTAATTCGTGTTCCTGTAAATGTGAATAGTTGCAAATGTTTTTCTGCTGTCAATAAAGGTCTTTCAGACTGTAAATTCTTGATATTGAAAACTGCGAAATCATTACGCATCATTTCTATTTCATCAAAACTAGGTTCATCAAGAAAATCGTATTCTGTTTTAGAATACAATATCTCAAACATTTTCTCTCTTATTTTCTGATGAACAACAGCACCTCCACCAAAAAACATTGGCTTTTTACCGTCTTTTGCTGGTATAACCTCAATTTTTTTTGCTTTGTGGTCTACGAATTTTATTTTCCAGATTTTTGCAGATAGCAATATGTTCTCATCTTCAATAATTTGAGGTGAAAAAGGTATTTCTCCAATTGTATTACCTGCATTTACAACTTTAAAATTTTCTTCGGTTTTGAATACGCTGTAAAATTCTCGACTATTAACAACTTTCTCGCCTTCAACACCAATAATAACCTCGTGTTGCAGTTTTTCAAGAAAATCAATTTCAATTAAATATTGTAGAATTTCTTCAATTTCTGTTTGCTCAATTAAATTGAAAGCTGAATTTTCTTTTAGTTGTTTTATAAGTTCTGTTAACAGAACCCCAGAATGACCTTTAGTTATTGACAATGCTTGATGAACTAAAATGTCATAAGGATTTTCATTTTTTTCGGGTGGCTCAATAAAACTTTCCTTGTATAAAAGCCAACAAGCTATGGATTGTAATAAAGTCCATTGAGTTGTTGCATAAAGAAATAAATTACTACTCTCTCCATCTTTTCTACCACTTCTTCCAACTCTTTGAATTAATGAAGCAATACTGTGAGTTGCATCTATCTGAACAACTTCATCAACAGAACCTATATCTATACCAAGCTCCAAAGTTGATGTGCAGGAAATACAAAAGTTATGTCGCTTGTTGTTCTTTGCAAAGTACTCAACACATTCCCTTACTTCTCTATCAACTGACGAATGATGTGAAAAGTAATTTGAATGCCCTTTTACTCTTTCAGATATTTTTTTAAGTTTTACCGCTACTTCTTCTGCCCGTCCTCTGCTGTTTGGGAAGATTAGAACTTTATTGTCTTTGGTTTCAATATATAAGTCTTTCAAAAGTTCTAAAGGCAATTCTTCATTTTCATTTTTGAAAAAGCGGAATAGAGCATTGATTTCTTTTGCAGTCCTGTCTAATAACACCTTGGTTTTTAACTCATCTCCAGTAAATCTCTTTGCTTCATTGTAATCCCCAATTGTTGCTGAAAGACCTACAATACTGAATGATTGGGAGTTTACCCTTTGAAGTCTGCTTAAAATAGATTTTAATTGAGTTCCTCTGTCTGTTCCAATGAAAGAATGTATTTCATCTATTACAACATACTTTAAATTTGAAAATAACTGTTTAACATTGAACGGTTTATTTACAAACATTGCTTCTAATGATTCGGGGGTGATTAAAACAATTCCATTTGGCTGTTTGATTAATCTATCTTTCAAAGTTTTATTTGCTTCACCGTGCCATTTGGTAACAGTTACATCAAGGTTTTTACAAAGTTCTTCGACACGATAAAATTGGTCATTGATTAATGCGATTAAGGGCGAAATATATAGAACTTGAACACCTGAATCATTGAAGTTTACTTTTGAAAGTATTGGTAAAAATGCAGCTTCAGTTTTACCCGAAGCAGTCCTAGAAGCCAAAATAAAATTTTCATCCGAACTTAAAATTTTGGAAATAGCAGCATTTTGAATCGGTCGCAACTGCTCCCAACCCTTATCACGAATAAATTTTCGTATTGGCTCTGAAAGTAGGTCAAATGACATTATAGTTCATCAATATTATCTAATAAAGAAAGTTCATTTGGTCTTTCATCTTCAATTTCCAGCTCTCCAAACAAAACACTTTTATCAATATTTGGGTTTTGCCTAATAATGTTTGATATATTTAAAAAGTCTCTAATTACTTCCCTTGGTGTTAAAAACTCAGATGCTCCGGGCTTATTGAAAATTTCCTCCATAAATTGTTGAATTTCATCATCAGATATTTTCAGTTCTGTTTTATAGTTAAATTCAAAAATAGCTTTCAGTTTTTTTAGTAGTACAAATATTTCATTATTATTGAGTGGTAATAATTTAATAACAGGCTGAGCAAAGTCTCTGATTTCAGAAGTTTCAAATTTATTGGTTGCAAGTCTTGTTTTTAAGGCATCATAACTAAAAAGGCCTCTGCGTTGATTTTCTAAAAATTCTTTGGTTCCTGCAAAATTGAAGAATAAGTTAGATACCTTACCTTGAAAGCAATCATTGTAAATGGTCAGGATTTTTTCGTAATTCTTTTCTCTCATCACGGAAGTGGAAATCTTGTAAAGGTTAATTGCCTCATCAAGATTTATCATAAAACCACTATAACCCATATTCACAAAGAGTTTGCAGAAGTTTTTAAGCATATCATAATAATTCAGGTCGTTAATTACTTCTCTTACATCCAAATCCTGTCTTGCTTCCGTTTTTGTCCTATATTCTCCTTTGAGCCATTTTAATGCGTTTCGCCTAAGTTGTTCATCCCCTTTTATATAGCCTTCATAATACTTTATTACAACCGTTCCAAAGTCAAAACCACCAACCTCGGTAATGTCGTTCATAGTTTTCATTATGTTGTTTTGAATGAGTTTTAAGTATTGCTCATTTCGGATGTCAGTAAGTGAAATATTATTTTCCTCTGCTGTCTTTATGATAATTTGTTCAATCCACTTTTCTAGCAATGTTGGCAAGGCACCACCTTCGGGTTTTGTTTGAATTGAAACATTATCCATAATTGCTGAATAAAGAGCTACTCCTTTACCGTCATTAGAATACAGACGATTGTCAGGAGTGAAGTCCGCATTAGCCACTACAAATTTTTGCTTTAATGCTACCGTATTAAGTAAATGAAGCATAAAGGATTTCCCTGAACCGAAGTCACCAATCCAAAATTTAACCATACTATGTCCATTTTTGACATCTTCTAGTGCTGTTATAACTGCATTAATTTCATCTGAACGTCCAACAGTTATATGCTGAACGCCTATCTTTGGAACTACTCCACCAATTAAGGAATTAATAATTGATGTGGCTTCTTTCGGTTTTATGTTATCTATCATTTCGCTGAATTTTTTGAAAATACTCTGGAATAATTGTGTAGTAATCGTCTTCTTCTTCTATTAAGACATCATCTAATACTTCATAACAGGATTCGTTGATGCTTTCAATTAATTGATTTTTGAAGACACCTTGAGATTTAGCAAATTCTTCTATCTCAATTTGAGGTATTGAAAAATTGTTTTTTGAAAACAGTTCTAAAACTGAAATATGAGTTGGATTGAGTGATAATTCACTCAAAAATATTGACTGACTTGTTTCCTCTTTTTTTCGAGTTATTTCAATCTTAATTTCTTCACTGCTTATCTCTTGTGATTGAATTGAATTGTTTTCATCTCCAAATTCTTCACGTAAATATTCATTCAAGAGTTCAACAGTCCCAGAGTGTTGCTGTTGAACTTCTTTGATAGTTGTTCTGTCCAATTGTATTTTTTTACGCTTTACTTTATAAATTTTTGGGACAGCATTAACTGCTTTATCTAAATCTTTGTCTTTAATAAGTTCACTAACAATTTGCTCGAAATCGTGAAGTTGCTCGTTAGTTTTAAATAGGCTTTTCTGAATTGTCTTTGTCAGCTGCTTATTGTTAAAGGTTGCAGATTTTAAGTCGTGATATAAGTAATGAACATAGAGCGTTAGAGAAGCTATCTTATCATATTTCGCAATAAACTTTGAGGCTTCAAAAAATATATTCTCAATTGATGGATTTTTTTTATTGACTTTCCCTAATTCGATTATATCTTCTATGAAGGTACTTGAATTGCTTTTAAAATTTGTAGTTAGTTCCTCAAATTTAGTTTTCCATCTGCTTGTTGTCTGCGAATTTAGTTCAATTTCAGTAGCTTCATCAGGAGGAGTAATTTTAGAAATTAGGGCTGGTAACAACTCAATAACCTTTTTAATTATTTTTGAGTCAAATTCAGATTTGGCTTCTTCATTTGTATAATATGTATCAGTATTTAGTTTCCGTTTATGTCCGTAGGATTCACGAACTGCATTCTCACAATACTTAAAAATAGTCGAGTAGAATGTGTTTGTAGTTGATTCTATGGAATACTTGTAATTCTGACTACCGCTTCTGTATTTGAAATGTTTACGTGCAATTACATCAGCAACAAAAGTAAATTCCTTTTCCATAGTTGTTCCCTCTGATTCGTATTTAGCTTTTAATTCAGAAATAACAGCAATGTATAGCTTAAGAACTTCAAGGCAACAAAACTCAATACTGCAAAAAATATTGCTTGGATACCATAGCTTGTTTAATAGATTTACTTCTTCATCATTGAGATTTAATTTGGTTTTGTATTTACTGCCTAATCGCCAATAGTCATAGTCGTAATTTGAGCTGTAGTTTTGATAGCTATACCTGTTTTCTTCTCTAAGTCTTGTAACATCATCACTATAACCATCTAATTCCATTTTTTCAATCAAAAAGGAGACTCCATAAGATTTGGTTTTAGGATAGCATTGTCCTAAAAGTTTCAGTTGACTTTCTAATTTTGATAAGTTTTTATGGCTGTCATATTCATTGAGCAAGTCGAATAATAGTATGAAAGCGTAGTTTGTATTTCCTTCTAAATCAAAATATTCCCCATTCAAAAAGCTTGTTTTGAAAATATTATAAAACTTTTTTTGTTCAACTGATGCACTATTTAACTCGGAATATGAATAAACATAGTGGTGTGCCCAGTAGGGCACACCATTAATGTATTTTTTCAAATTGTTGTTTGAGGTTATTCTGTAAGGTTGGTCTGTGACATCAATTATTGAATCATCATAATTACTTTTTGTCGAGCTTGATGTAGTTACAGTTATTTTTATGTTTTTGAGAATATTTTGGACTAATTCATCTTTCACTTCTTGTTCAGTTTTCTGTCTAACATTGGAATTTGCAACCTTAGTTCTTTGTTGAGCTGGTTGTTTCTTTTTTGTTGCGGCATAAATTATAAAAATTATTGTTCCAATGATGATTATTGCAGTCATTCGTCTCTAAATCTTAGTTTTCAAAAGTAAATAAAATTGTTCGGGATGCTGTTGCGTTGGGGCAAAAAGCAAATGTGCTGCATAGCGTGGGCTTTGGGCGTGAGGATGCAGCTCTTTTGATTTTGCTGAAGCATTGGCATTTTTTCTTTCATTTTTCTGTTCCTTTATTGTCGGTCGTGTCGTTCTCTAAGCTGACCGCCAACGGCAGTCCGTCTAAAAACCTTCGTTTTTTCTAATTACTGCTTAAACTTACTCATTTATTTTCGTTTTAAGCTATTTTAAGTACTCTATTTATAAAAACAGGTTTCCCAAAAAAGGAAAACAAGATGTCGTAAAATGCCTTAAAATGGCTTGTCAGAACTGAAAAATAAACCTCGCTTAAAATCCGGTTGCTGAGTGAAATCGAAGTATAAACGAGGTCTTATTTTAAAGCTATTAAAAAAAAAAGGGGGTTGTGCAACGGTTACCGATGTTACCTGCAGGTTTTATTTTAATCCATATATTTCTTGTCTTTGTCTGAAAGCTCTTTCACCACCTTCTAAAATTTCACAACAAATACTTCTTGTCTCAGTTCTATCAATTGAACCAGCATTCATTATATGTGTTAATACACTTGTGCTTTTTAGCGGTATAATTAGTTCCGCATCTCCTAATACAGCTATATTGGGATTGTGAGTAACAATTATAACTTGTCTTTGTTCTTTTATCTTTCATAGATTTTTTACAATTGTTTTGAAAATAAACTCACTATCTAAGTTATCCTCTGGCTGGTCAATAATTAAAGGCTTATTGCTATCAGAAAGCATTAAGATTCCAAGTAGAACAGATTGTTGTTGACCTAAAGAAAGTTTTGATAATGGTTTCGAAAGATATTTTAAAGTTCCAGTTTCATCTTCGTAAGTTCTTGTGATTGTTACTTCAGGGAGATCATCGAATCTTAAAGCTTCAAAATCCTCAAAATTAAAATTTTCTTGAATTTTATTTATAATTGAATTTGCTTCTGCTTCTGAAAAAATATAACTTTCATTTTCATCTTTAATTCCTTTTAGTTTATCTACATTATTATTTTCACAGATTTCTAAAAATTCAAATACTGAAAAATTATTAGAGATTAGTTTAGATTTTTTATTTTGACGCCAATCCATTTTTTGTTTTAATAATTCTTCGAATTCTGTAGAATATAATCCGTTTTTATACTTAATTGTTATAAAAAAGCCGTCAATTGTATTTTTAAGATTATCATTAGCTTTCTTTGAAAACTCTTTTCTTATACTTAATATATGTTCTTTTATTGATAATCTCTTTTTAATTAACTCTATACGTTCTTCTTGATAGGTTTTAAGTATTATTTTATCTTTATCTAGCTTTTCTATCTTCTTTTGATAATCTAATATATCTTTAGAAATTTGATTTATTTTTCCTAGGTCAAATGGAATTCCTTGTTGCTCAAATTGAGACTTTTTTAAATCAATTTTTTCTTGTATTTCTTTTTCCTTTTCTGACCACTTTTGTAATTCAACTTTTAGACTTTCAATCTTTTGATTCAGTTCTGAATTTAATTCGTTTGATTTGTTTTTTACTACTTCAGAGAATTCATTTACAAGATTTTTTACTGTTTGGAAATAATCTTTTCCAACAACTATTTCTTCGTCAGTTAAAGCTAAAAATGTTTTGAAATGGCTATCATCAGAAAATATATCTCTGTACGCTTTTATTAATTCATTCAATTTTTTTATTAAATCAGTTCTTATCTCTCTCTCTTTTATAAGTGAATTTTGAAAAGTAACTAATTCTCCAGCTTTCTCTTTCTTTAAATTATCAAGTTTCTTTTCTTCATTTTTCAAAGCTTTTAGAGTCTCATCATAGGTTAATAAATCAATCCTAAGTTTTTTTGATTCACTTTGGTTTTCTAGTAGTTGATTTATTAATTCTTCATCCTCATTTATATAGTTTGAAATATTTAGAAAACTGTCTAAAAATGAAATTAAAACTTGCGGGTTTTCATCGCTATGTTGTAATGTTTCAGCTGTTTCTCCTTGACCATAAGTCTCTATTTCAATTCTATTAATTCCATTTATAGGGTCTGTAACATTTCTAACAGAATTATTCTTTTCTCTAACAAAATCAATTCTCTGATTAGCTTCATCAAAATAACTTAAATCTATTTGTTGTGGCCATACTTCAGAATCTACAACACCATATTTTGATTTATTTCCTGTAGCTTCACGAATTGATTCTAATAAAGTAGATTTTCCCGCACCTCTACTACCAATAATACAAGTAAGATTACTACTTAAAGTAATATGTGCGTCCTTAAATAACCCACCCGTTAATTTAATTTCTTTAATGTATGGTCGTAGATTAGGTATTTGATTTTCTAATCTAATTCTTGATTCGTAATACTGTAATGCAATTTTAACAGAATGAAAATTAAGTTCATCAACTTTATATCGAGTCAATTTGTCTTCTCCATCTGCATTTTTCCCCAATCCAATTAACGTATGGGAATCGGATGAAATTACTTTAGGTAAATTATAATCTTTGTCTAAATTTAAATGCTTAATTCGTAAGTTAATTAAGTTTATTCTTTCTTTTTTAAATTCAGTTGTATCATTTTCGGTATATAAATCAATGTAATTTTTTGATTTAATTTCAAACGCTAATAAATTTTTACATTTAAATATTTCCTCCATTTGTGGACCAAATCTTCCTATCGACTTCTCGAATCCTGAAGTAAGTTCAATATGAGCTAAAATTCCAAAACCGTTATATTGATTTGCAAAATTTAAACATTCTACAATTCCTTGTGTGCAAATATTAGTTTCTCTATTAATTGTTAGATGACCGTAAAAACTACGTAGTTCTTCAAATTTTTCGAAATACAGAAGTAAATGACCTTGAGTTGTACTTACCTCAATACCTGGAATTACAAGAATATTTTTACCTTTCGAATATTCTATTGCTTGATAGGAATTCTGTATTTCATTATGATCTGTAATACTAATAATTTTAATATTTTTTTCAATAGCTGTATCAACGATTGATTGAGGAGTCATAGTAGTGTCTGTCACATCAAAAGAGCCAAAAGTTCCATAAGAATGAATATGTAAATCTCCTCTGTAAAATTTTGCTTGATTGTTTATCATAATTTGCGGTTAGTTTTGAAAAACTTGCAGGTAACGGAAAACGCATTGGCGAAGTGGCGGATAAATTGGACGAAATGTTCAATTTAGCAGTAACGTAGCCGATGTGTTTCCACAGAGGTAACTTACAAAATAAAAGCGAATGTGGAACACATTCGGCGGATAAAAAGCACAAAAGTTGAGTTTAGTACTTAACCCGCCATTTTGCCAATGCGATGTTAGCTGTCGTTATTATTTTTCCGTTTCGTTTATCAATTCAAAACACAATCCGTCAATGTTTCTCATTTTTGGATGATAAGCTGAAAGGTTTGATAGAATTATAACAGCTGTTTTGTAGTTAGTATTTAAAGTCATAGAAGAAGAATAGCCTCCAGTTCCTCCATTATGCCAAACCAAATTTTTTCCGCTTTTTGATTTTAACAAATGCCAACCTAAACCGATTTTCATATCTTCGTCAATGTCTGAAGTTGGTGATCTCGTTAATGTTAGTTCTTTGTTTTTCGGATTGAATTGTGCTTCTGCAAATTTTACTAAATCTTCTGTTGTAGATAAAATTCCTCCTGCTCCGAACAATACGTCCCAATCCCAATTAGATGTAATTTCTCCATTTGGATTTTGCCCTTTTATAAGTTTGTCGTTTAGATTATTAGAGCTTATAAACGAATTTTTCATTTTGTATTTGTCAAAAACTTTCTTCTGTAATAACTTTTGAAAACTCATTTTTTGAGTTAATCCAAGAGTGTAACCCAATAATCCGGTTCCTAAATTTGAGTACGAATAAGTTTTAGCATTATCAAGTTTCAGAAAGTTTTTCAGATAATCTTCAATTTGATTTTTTCCGTAGCTCTTGTATGGATTGGTTTCGTTTGATAAATCTAAATTTTCAGGTAATCGAGGTAATCCCGAAGTATGATTGGCTAAATCTATAAAATTCAGATTGATATTGTCTTTAAATGGAAACGAGTAATACGAATTTATTTTATCGGTCAATTTGATTTTTCCTTCTTCTACAAGCGAAGCCAAAACAGTTGATGTAAAAACTTTTGTAATAGAACCAATTTCAAATACTTTAGTTTGATTTTCAATAGATTTTATGGTATCATTAAGTTTTATAACTCCATAATAATTTGTCTTCCCATTTTCAATTATGGCAATGGAAAGTTGTGTGTTATTGGGAAAATCTTTGGCTTTTGAAAAAATAATTTCGGAAATTTCTTTTGGGTAATTGCTCAATGAATTTATAGTATTATTCGTTGTTTGTGTTGGTTCTTCATAAGGTTTTATAAAAAGTCCGTTTATCAGATTTTCGTTGTCAAGCGAAATATTTACCGCTAAAACCATTTTTTCGAACTTCGTTTTGTACGTTGCGTAAGTTTCTTGTTGATAAGTTATAAATTCTTTGTTTTCAATTTTGCCAACTTGGCTTTTAAGTCCTTTTAAAAATTCGACCGTTTGTTCAAGTGGTAATGCTTGTTTCATTTCAGACGAAAAAGTATTGAAAATTTCTTCATATTTTTCAGCGTTATAATTCGATTGGAAATTATCAATTGCAGTTTTGTAATTTTCGGTTTGGGCAAATAATAAATTTGTCATCAAAATTGCGATTAAAAGAAAGAGTGATTTTTTCATACGGGATTTTGTTCTATAATGACAGCTAACATTAGTATATCCGACACTTATGCCCTCTTTATTGCGGATATATTCCTTATGGACGTAGTGTCGTTATTTTTTTTCACTAATTTAACATTTAAAAATGAGATAGAACTTCTAAATCGTCTCATTGAAACATTTTTAAATTGCAATTTCAGAGTAAAATGCATCGATTTGCACTCATATAAATTATACATAAATGAATTTTTATATGTTTGATATAGCATTAAATTTTATTAGCTTTGAGTAAAACAGAAAAATATGGCAAAAATCATTAAAGTACATCCTGAGAATCCCCATGAACGAGCAATTAATCAAATTGTAGAAGTTTTAAAAAAAGGTGGACTCATCATTTATCCATCGGACACAGTATATGGTTTAGGCTGTGACATTACAAATACAAAAGCTATGGAGAAACTGGCCCGAATCAAAGGGGTTAAACTTGATAAATCACAGTTTTCTTTTGTATGTAACGATTTAAGTCATTTATCCAACTATACCAAACAAATTTCAAATTCAAATTTCAAATTATTAAGAAGAGCACTTCCAGGTCCTTTTACTTTTGTTTTAGAAGCCAACAGTAACCTTCCAAACGCTTTCAAACACAGAAAAACTGTAGGTATTCGTGTGCCTGATCATCTCGTTCCGCAAATGATAGTCGAAAAACTCGGCAATCCTATCGCATCGACTTCTATACGCGATGAGGATGAAATCATTGAATATACAACTGACCCTGAATTGATTGCTGAAAAATATGATAAATTGGTAGATTTGGTGATCGATAGTGGAATGGGCGATAATAACGCTTCTACTATAGTCGATATTTCTGGAACTGAAATTGAAGTACTAAGAGAAGGAAAAGGTAATATCAACGATTATTTATAATTAAATTATTAAAAATGAAAATTTTATTGTCTCCAGCAAAATTAATGACGTTAGAAAATGAAGGAAATTGGAACTCAAATACAAATCCACAATTTTTGAATCGATCTGAAATTTTAATGGATGAATTGAAAAAATTAAATTCAGAAGATTTACAAGAATTGATGAAAATCTCTAAAAATCTGGCAGACACCAATGTTGAAAGAAATATGAATTGGAAACCAAAACCCAATAAGGACATTGGTAAACAAGCGGCTTTGGTTTTTGATGGTGAAGTTTTCAAAGGATTGAATGCTGGAAATTTGGACGAAAAAGCTCAAAAATATTTGAACGAAAATCTTTATATTTTATCGGGTTTGTATGGAATTCTTAGACCGAGTGATAAAATTATGCCTTACCGATTAGAAATGGGAACCAAATTCGGAGTTGAAGGCAACAAAAACTTGTATGAATTTTGGAAAGATGAACTGACTGAATTTGTAAATTCTAAACTCAAAAAAAATGAGGTTTTATTGAATTTGGCAAGTGTTGAATATTCAAAAGTACTCGATGATAAGAAGTTAAAATCGCCAAAAATTGAAGTGGATTTTCTCGATTTCAAAGATGGGAAACTCAAAAAAATCATGGTTTACTTCAAACATGCAAGAGGATTGATGGCAAGATATTGCGCAAAAAACAATGTGCAAAACATAGATGAATTAAAATTGTTCAATGAAGAAAGTTATACTTTTGATGAGAAATTATCGACCGATAAAAAATTGGTTTTCATCCGATAACTCTTCTAAACACAATATAACAACCAAAACTGTTCAACTGAAAAGTTGAGCAGTTTTTTTTATTCATAAATCAATTGAATTTCTTTGTGATTAAATACTTGAACAGATTCATCTTCAAGTATAACTTCAAGTTGCCCCAAATGATTCACACCTTTGATTTTCCCTTTAAATCTCTCTACTGAGTTTTCAAATAACGACCACTCTCCTATTCGATAAAGTTTGGATTGATATACTTCTGAAATTTTCTCCCAACTCTTATTTTGAATCATTTCATAAGATTCTTCCATTTCTGTCAGTAAATCTGACAAAATTTCATTCAAATCGAATTCACCTCCGATTTGAGTCGCCATAGAACCAGCATTTGGATAATTTTCGAAAGAAATTTGATTTACGTTCAAACCTATACCAGTAATGATATGTAGCTTATTTTCAAGTTTATGAGTTTCGATCAAAATTCCACTAACCTTCTTGTCATTGATGACAATATCATTCGGCCATTTGACGTTTACTTTATTTGAAAATTTACTTAAAACATTTGCTACTGCATTTGAAACCCATTGGTTGAAATAGATCAAATCACTGTACGACAAATCATTGACAACCAACACACTAACCGCTAAATTTTTATCTTTCTCACTTTTCCATTCATTTCCTGCATAACCTCTACCCGAAGTTTGATCAGAAGTCCAAATGACCGTCCATGATTTGGCACTTTTTTTGGACATTGCCATCAACAGTGAATTAGTGCTTTGAGCGGATTTATATTTAATAATTTGCATAAATAATTAAAATCTAAAAAGAGTATTCAAAGTTATTTAATTTCTTAATAGATTAGCCGATAATTCACTATTTTTGCATCTTATTATAAAATTGAATGAGTAAAAAAGTAGAAACCGAAACATTGTTAAACATAATAATTGATTCTATATCAGACACCAAAGGTGAAGAAATTGTAATTTTAGATTTAAGAGATATAGAAAACGCCTTATGCGAATATTTCGTAATTTGCACTGGAAATAGCAACGTACATGTTAGCTCAATTGCAGCAGCAATTGAAAGAAAAGTCAAGACCGAAGCTCATGAGAGACCTTTTAGTGTGGAAGGAATCGAAAATGCTCAATGGGTTTTGCTTGATTATAGCAATATTTTGGTACATGTTTTCCAAAGAGAATATAGAAGCTATTACGATATAGAAAGTTTATGGGGCGACGCCAAAGAAACAAAGATAATCCTTTAAAAATTTAGAGAGTTGAGCAAAGAAAATAAAAATAACAATACCAATAAAAACAACAATAAGAGACCTCAGAATTCCTTCAATCCAATGTGGATTTATGGAATTATAGGATTCATCTTGATAGGTTTTTTGTTTTTCCCGAGTAGTTTTGCTGGAAATTCAGAACGTTTAGACAGAGGGACGTTTTTTGAATATTTGAACCAAGGCTATGTTGACAATGTAGAATTGAGTTTGGATGACAACCGAGTGGTTGTTTATCTATCTGATGAAGCACTCAAGCTGGATCAGTTCAAACAATTCAGAGACAATTCAAACATGACTGCTTTTTCGGCCAGATCTCCTCAGTTCTTTTTCATAGTTGCTGACAATGCAAATTTCGAACAGGAAATCGAACAAGCGATAAAAGAAAATAATTTAGAGACTACTTATAGAAATATCCCTCCCGACAAATTCAGTGGAATTTTCGGAACGATTTTAATTTGGGTCTTAATTTTTGGTTTGCTTTGGTACTTTATGTTCAGAAGAATTGGTGGTGGCGCTGGTGGTGCTGGTGGTCAAATCTTTAATATAGGAAAATCAAGAGCCAAATTATTCGATGAAAACCAAGAAATAAAAGTTACCTTCAAAGATGTTGCAGGACTTGAAGGAGCAAAAGAAGAAGTAGAAGAAATTGTTGATTTCTTAAAAAATCCAGACAAATTCACTCGCTTAGGTGGAAAAATTCCTAAAGGTGCTCTTTTGGTTGGACCTCCAGGTACTGGTAAAACTTTGATGGCGAAAGCTGTTGCTGGTGAAGCCAAAGTTCCGTTCTTCTCATTGTCAGGTTCTGATTTCGTAGAAATGTTCGTTGGTGTTGGAGCGTCTCGAGTGAGAGATTTGTTCAAACAAGCCAAAGAGAAAGCACCTTCGATTATTTTTATCGATGAGATTGATGCCATTGGTCGTGCGAGAGGTAAGAGTAATTTCACCGGCGGAAATGATGAGCGTGAAAATACTTTGAACCAATTGTTGACGGAAATGGATGGATTCGAAACCGATACAAATGTTATTGTTTTGGCTGCGACCAACCGTGCTGATGTGTTGGACAAAGCACTTATGCGTGCAGGAAGATTTGACCGTTTGATACATGTCGATTTGCCTGAATTGAATGAAAGAAAGCAAATTTTTGAAGTACACTTGAAACCTTTGGTCCTTGGCGATGATGTAGATTCTGAGTTTTTGGCCAAACAAACGCCAGGTTTCTCAGGTGCGGACATTGCAAACGTATGTAACGAAGCAGCTTTAGTCGCTGCAAGAAAAGATAAAAACAAAGTTGAACGTCAGGATTTCTTAGATGCAGTCGATCGAATAATTGGTGGACTTGAAAAGAAAAATAAATTGATCAAACCCAAAGAAAAGCAAAGAATTGCTTATCACGAAGCAGGTCATGCTGCCGTGGGTTGGTTATTGCCACATGCGGCTCCATTGGTCAAAGTAACGATAGTCCCAAGAGGAAAATCCTTGGGTGCTGCTTGGTATTTGCCAGAAGAAAGACAAATTACAACAACTGAGCAATTGTTGGATGAAATTGCAGCTACTATGGGTGGACGTGCAGCTGAGGAAGTTGTATTTGGAAATATTTCTACAGGTGCTTTGAGCGATTTGGAAAGAGTTACAAAACAGGCTTCTGCTATGGTGAGTATTTATGGTTTGAATGATGAAATCGGTAATGTTTCTTATTACGATTCAACCGGACAAAGCGAATACGGTTTCAACAAACCTTACAGTGAGGACACCGCTAGGAAAATCGATAGAGAAGTTTCTAAAATTATTGAAACTGAATACGAAAGAGCGAAAAATATTCTAACGGATAATCGAGAGAAATTAGATCGTTTGGCTGAGAAACTTTTGGACAAAGAAGTGATTTTCAGAGAAGATATGGTGGAAATTTTTGGGGAAAGAGAATATGAAGATGAAGAAAATTTACAAGCTCCAGGAAATATCGTTTCAACCGTAGAAGATAAAGTTGAAAAAAGTAAATCTAAAAACGAATTTTTAGAATCTGATAAAAAAGACAAATATAACGACCAAGAAACCATTGAAAAAAAAGCCTAATTCCTTAACTAACTCATAAAAATTAATTACTTTCGCTAACATCACCCATGATGAGTATGTGGAAAAAAATAAAAAAGCTTTTTAAACCCGATTCAGACTCGTCCGAAAAGGATGACTCTGAATTGGAGTTTGTAACTTTTCAGGAGAAGGATCCGATAGATGTTACCTTTACCAAAAACTTTATTGCTGGTGGAGGTATGTTTCTATATTGTGAAAACGAACAGGAAACTCTTGAGAACTTAAAAAGCATTTTGGACAATGAGTTGGTGAATGAGCTTGTTTGTTTTGAAGAGAAATTAATCAATCTTCTCAACAGATTAGGGGCTAAACATCATCCCGATTTCAAGAAAGATTTAGATTATGCTTTCATTTCTTGTGAATATTTGGTTGCTTTCGATGGATCGATCATGCTTTCATCAAAACAAACCAAAGGTAGAAAACAAGAAGATTTACCCAATAATAT
>DEQC01000012.1:16020-16693 GCA_002359055.1 Flavobacteriales bacterium UBA3376
AGAAAAAGACAAAGCATACATACGACAACATCTATCCGTGGACGTAACATCCACAATGTAGATGCTTCTTCAGCATCTAAGAATATTTATTTACTTTTAGTAGAACAATATTGATGAAAAATTTAATTCCACGAGCGATTTCAGGACTGATTTATGCCCTTATTATAATTTTCGGTACCACAGGACATCCATGGCTATTTATCGGTTTGATGGGTGTATTCATGTTGATTTGTTTGTATGAATACATTTCAATTACTGAATTGTCCGGAAAATTACACATCATACTTTCGTTCATAGCTTCAGCTTTGATATTTTATTATTATTCCGACTATTTATTGGGACAATATTCAGTATTTGTGATGAGTTCTATGAGTTTCGCTGGACCGGTTTTATTTATTTTGGCGGTTTACACCATTATGTTTTCGACCAATGAACTATATATAGAATTTGGAAAAGCTACTGTAGGAATCATTTATACAGCAGTTCCTTTTGGGTTGGCATTGACCATTCCAACCATTGGTTTGGATTTAGGGAAAGAAGTGATTTCGCCTGAAATTTTATACATTTTCATATTGATATGGCTCAGTGACACCATGGCTTATTTGGTGGGAAGCGCATTTGGCAAAACCAAATTTGCACCAAAAATCTCTGAGAAAAAAACTTGGGAAGGCCT
>DEQC01000020.1 GCA_002359055.1 Flavobacteriales bacterium UBA3376
GATCAAAATAAAACTTAGTAGTGCTATCACTACCAAAAATAAATTTTTCATAATTATTGATTTTAGGGGTGAATAAGTAGAATTTATTTCATTGAATTAAATTTCATTTTCAATTGAGGCAAAACTTATACCACAAGTTACGAACACAAGCCATGGATCGATCTTGATTGCTAAGCTTTTGGGCTTTAATTAAAACTAATTTTTCTTTGTAATATTATTTATGAAAATGTTAAAGCTATGAATTAATAGTTTGCTAAGGAGAAGTGAATTAAGTCACAATGAGCTAACATTCAGCAACTTATACAGACTTATAAGTGTTATTAAAAAAACTATGCAAAGTGTAAACAATCTAAGTTTTTGTAATTGAAATGTTTTATTTTGAAATAGAAATTTAAATGAAGAAAAAATTAAGCTAACCTGTTGAAATGTAATAATTTCTTAACAGATATCTTGATAAAAATAAGGCTAAAATCAATTCAAATGCTTAATTTTGCACAATAAAATATTAATAGAAAATTCATAATCATGAAGCAAATTTTTACATTATTAATTTTGGGTGTTTCAATGACTTTAGGCGCTCAAAACTTATTGACAAACGGTAGCTTTGAAGATTGGACCGATGGTAAACCTGACGGATGGTTTGGAAGCAAAACTAGCTTTGCAGCATCAAGAGTTTTAGAATCTTCAGATGCCCAAGATGGTGATAAATCTTTAAATTTAATCAGAGAAGAATCTGGTCATCAGAGATTTACTTCTCAACCGATCAACTTAGAAGCAAACACTTCTTATACTTTGACATATTTTGTAAAAGGTGAAGGTGAAGTAAGAAACGCATTTTTTAACGGAAATCCTGATTCTACAGGTAATGGTTTTTCAACTTATTCACCATTTAATAGTGCAACTGCTGAGTGGACTGAAATAACTTTTGTATTTGAAACAGAAGAGGATGTTACTGGAGTAGAAATTATTTTCTCTGTAAGAAACACTTCAGCTGAAGGTATTTTAATCGACAACGCAGTTTTAACTGCCGGTGGAGAAATCGAAGTAACTGAAGTTGCTAACTTAGGTGAATTAAGAAACAGCCCTGTAGGTTCTCAAATTTACCAATTGACAGGAGAAGTTTTATTGACTTATAAAATCGACAACAGAAACCAAAAATACATACAAGACGAAACGGGTGCTATTTTGATCGATGACGCAGCAGGAAGATTATCAGCTGATTATGAAGTAGGTGATATTTTGACTGGTATCACTGGTACTTTGACTACTTTTGGAGAATTGTTACAATTCGTTCCTTCTGAACCAGCTCCAGCAGCAGTTTCTTCAGGAAACGACGTAAACTACGAAATTATTACTCTTTCTGAGTACTTAGCTGATCCTGTAACTTTTGAAAGCCGTTACATCGCTATTGCAGATTTGAACATCTCAGATTCTGACGATGGAGATGGTACTTTCCAAAATGGTAAAAACTACTCAATGACTGATGGAACTGATACAGTTCAAGGTAGAACTCAATTCTACAACATCGGAATCATCGGAGAAACTATCCCTACAGTTCCTGCAAACGTAATTGGATTCGGTGGTAGATTCAACGAAACTATTCAGTTCTTCTTAGCTGATGTTACAACTGAAGCTTTAGGTGTTGCTGATTTAAATACTTCAGAAGTTGTAATGACTACTGTTTGGACAGACAACGCTCACTTTGTAACCAAAGGTCAAACTTCAGTTGAAATCTACAACTTGAACGGACAAATGGTTCAAAGAGCTAATGGATTCGATAAATTTAACGTAAACGTTAGCAGCTTAGCTAAAGGTGTTTATATCGTTAAAGTAACTGTTGATGGTAAAGTTTCAACTCATAAAGTAGTTAAGAAATAAACCCAACAATTCATAAAATTCAAAAGCCCAGCTGATAAAGTTGGGCTTTTTTGTTTTCTTTAAAAATCCACTAATCGCGAATCTATTTGGCGAATTCATTCATTGCTCAGAAATAGATTTAAATCGATTCTCAGCTACTTTCTATTTAGCAAATAAGAATTACTTTACATTTAACTTAAATCCTATTGCCAAGAACGATTTACATCGCTCAATTAAATATTCATTTCAACCAATTATCTACAAATAAAAAAGCTTGATTGAAAATCTAATCAAGCTTAAAAACTTATATAAACTATTAATTATCTTTTGCGTTTGAAGCTAACGATATTGTCCAAAGAATATCGACCTGGACCGATTAGCAATATGGCAATATAAGTCACTAAAAACAATATTGGTTTCTCTTGTGCTTGAACGAAATCATCTTGAGCATGAAATACAAAAGCAGCATAAATCATCGCTATTATCAAAGGAATGGCCGATAATCTTGTAAACAATCCAATGACTAAAAATAAAGCGCAAACCACCTCGGCAATGATGGTCAAAATCAGGGTGAACATTACGCCTAATCCCAAGAAGTCGACAAATTGAATTTCACCACCTCCAAACAACATCTTTAGTTTTGGAAGTCCATGACCGTAAAACATGAGAAATCCAGCAACTACGCGTAAAATCAATGCAGCATAATCTACACTTGCAATCGATACTTTTGAGTGATTCAATATTTTCATAAATCTGTATTTATAATCCTGCAAAGATAAAGCTAAATACAAATTGAATTCATGAGTTTAGTCTTAAAAAAAGAGCCGCTTCAAAAATGAAGCGGCTCTTTATATTGATCTACTTTGTATTAAAATTGTTGTCTGTCGAGAACTTTCATACGATTGTCTTTAATTTCAGCAGACTGAATCAAAGAATGTAAGAACTGTTGTTGGAATTCTTGATTTCTTTGGTTTTGCATTTGATCTTGCATAGCTGAAGCATCTTGTACATCAGGATAATCAGCCATTCTTTTTAGATTGATCACATACACACCTTCTCTTCCTTCGATTGCTTTTGAAGTTTCTCCTACTTTCATTCCAAAAGCTGCTCCAGCAACTTTTGGTTCAGGGCCTTTTCCTTCGATCGATGCAGCACCGAAAGTCAATGATGAACTTCCTCTTTGAGCTTGGAATTTAGAAACAAAATCATCGATAGTAGGTTGATTGCCCAACTCTACATTTACGGTTTCAACCAATTTTTGTTTCTTCAAATAAGGCTCAACCAATTCTCTTGCTAACTTAGGACTTGGTTTGTTGTCCAAATTCTTAGCAGCAACAAAAACTATGATATGGTC
The DNA here is from genome assembly GCA_002359055.1 of Flavobacteriales bacterium UBA3376. Lineage (GTDB taxonomy): Bacteria > Bacteroidota > Bacteroidia > Flavobacteriales > Weeksellaceae > Moheibacter. The sequence goes on from DEQC01000020.1 coordinate 3,212, forward strand.
TTCGTTTACAGTTGAGAATAAGTTTGTACTTCCAACTTTTGCATCTTTGCTGAATGCCCATTTCAAAATGTTGTCGTCTTGATCATTGCTGACTCCAGTTGATCTCTCAACTATGCTTTGACCATAATAACGCTCTACATCACTGATTGAATTATAATTGTATCCTTTTTGTTGAGCAGCATTTGCAAATTCATTCAAAGACATGCCTTGAATTTCTTGAGCGAAGTTTCTCGCTTCACTGAAGTTTTTATCAGAAGTCTCTTGAGAAGGTCTAACTTCTTTAATAATACTTGCGAATTGATAACCCAATTGATTTTTTACACCATCGATTTTGATGATATGGAAACCAAATTGAGATTCAGTTATACCTATTTCTCCAGTTTTATGAGTATTTAAGAATTGTAAATATTCAGGTGCTAAATTTTGAGCAGTTCTACTCATCCAGCCGATATTTCCATTTTGGGTTTTTGAACCTTCATCCTCAGAATATTCATTGACCAAATTAACAAAGTTAGCAGCAGTAGCCATGTTTTTGATACTATCGGCCAAAACGCGTGCTTCTTCACGAGTTCTTGTAATCGCTGGATTTCCTTGTGCAACTGAAGTACCAGAATAACTGATCAAGATATGACTTGAGTTAATTGAATCTGGAATTTCTTTGGTTTCAGATAATTTAACCAATTGGTAAGTGTCACCAACTTTGAAAGGTCCACCAACTTCACCCAAAGAAGAATTCATTAAGAAATTGTAATA
>DEQC01000028.1 GCA_002359055.1 Flavobacteriales bacterium UBA3376
TTAATGCTCTGGTTAATTGTACTTTTTATAGCTAATATCAACAGATACAGATTGTTTAGAAGAGAGAAATGGCCGGTTTTGATATTCCATTTATCTTTTGTTTTTATCTTTTTGGGTGGAACCATCACTCGATACATTAGTTTTGAAGGGCAAATGCCAATTAAAAAAGGAGAAACTACCAATGAAATTATAAGTGATTTAACCTACTTTAAAGTTGAAATTTCAGATGGATTAAAGTCACTTCGCTATGACAAAAAACCTTATTCCATGTCTTATTTCAACTCAAAAGACACAAAATGGCCTTTCAAAAGAACTTACGAACAAGATTATGCTTTTGACGACAAAATAATTTCCCTTAAAACACTTGATTATATTCCTATGGCTCAAGATTCGATCAGAGTTTCCGATTCTGGAAAAAGAATGGTCGAAATAGTTTCTATGGGCGCAGAAGGTAGAGTGACTGATTATATAGCCGATGGAGAAATTAAAAACATCGGTGGTACTATGATAAGTTTCAACAAACCACTTGAAGGTTCTGTTCAACTTTTGGATGCAGGTGGTGAATTGATTATAGTTTCTCCATTTGAAGCTGATTATATTTCGATGGCTGGTCAACAAACAGGTGTAGTTACAGATTCTGCTTTATTGGCCGCAAGTGCTGGAAGACTTGAAGTCAATAAACCTGAAAAATTCAAATACCTCAACCTTTATACGATTAATAATACAAGTTTTATCATATCAAAACCACCTTTCAATGGTGAGGTGGTTTATTATCAAGGTGAAAAATTCACAGCTGAAGATAAAAACAAACCCGGTGTGATAGTAGTCGAATTGACTTCAGGAGCGGACAAGGACACTTTGTATGTTACTGGTGGTAGAGGTTTGACTTCATTTACTAAAAATACTACGCTGAACGGATTGGATGTAACGGTTGGATTTGGTTCGAAAATAATTGAAACTCCTTTTTCAATTCGATGTGACGACTTTATCATGGAAACCTATCCTGGTTCAAACAATCCATCGCAATATGAGAGTGAACTAACCATCATAGACAACGGAAAAGAAGAACAACATGTCGTTTATATGAACAATGTTTTGGATTATAGAGGTTATAGATTTTTCCAAGCGAGTTATTTCCCAGATCAAAGTGGAACTATTTTGTCGGTAAACGCGGATTGGTGGGGAACGAATACAACATATTTGGGTTATTTCATGTTATTCTTTGGAATGTTCGCAACTCTTTTCTGGAAAGGAACTCGTTTCTGGGATTTGAATAAACAATTGACCATTTTAAACAAGAAAAAGTTAGTCTTATTGCCTTTCTTATTCTCCATGGGAGTTTTATTTGGTCAAAACAATGCAGACAGCATTCAAAACGAAATTCAAACTGTCGAAACCATCGATAGTATTCCAACTTCACACAAAGAAGTTCGAGACATTCAGCCAACTGAACAATTCAGCACGCCTGAAGAATTGGGCAAACCCTTGCATATCGATTTAGATCATGCAAATCAATTTGGACATATATTGGTGCAAGACTTTACGGGTCGAATCAAGCCTATGAATACTCACACCTTGGAATTGATGAGGAAAATTCATAAAAAAGATAGATTTATCAATAAAGAAACCAATGAAGTTATCACCTCTGAGCAATGGTTTTTATCGATGCAAATCGATCCTGCAACTTGGGCTGATAAAAACATCATTAGCGTTTCGAGCAAAGCAGGTTATCAATTGTTAAATGAATTAGGTGTTGACAAAGATGGCTACACCAACTATTTGAATTTAATCGATATAAACACAGGTAGATACAAATTAGAAGAAGCTTATAACCAAGCTTTCAGCAAAAGACAAGCTGATCAATCGAAATACGACAAAGAAGTCATCAATGTTACTGAGAGATTCAACATTTTCAACAATATCATTTATGGATATTACACTACCATAATTCCAGTTAAAAATGATATCGACCAAAAATGGACGAGTTGGATTTATAGTTCAAATGAAAGTCCAGTTGAAATCGATGAAGTTGCTTATAAATTCATCACTCAATATTTCAATGCGATTAAAGAAAGCGCCAATACAGGTGATTGGACCATCGCCAATGAAAAACTAAAGGAAATCGATGAATACCAACACGAATGGGGGAAAAACGTAATGCCTTCGCCTAAAAAAGTTGAATTAGAAGTTTTCTATAACAAAGCCAATGTCTTCTTTTGGTTGATGATTGTTTACAGTATTCTTGGATTTACATTGGTAATTTTAGCATTTATCGAAGTTGTATCAGGAGAGAATCGATTTGGAAAACTCATCCACAAATTGACATTATTTGTCTTAGGAATAGTTTGGGTAACTTATGGATTGCACATAGTCGGGCTTGGTATCCGTTGGTATTTATCGGGGCACGCACCGTGGAGTAACGGATATGAAGCGATAGTTTTCATCTCATCTGTAGGTGTACTTTCTGGTTTAATTTTATACAGAAACAGAAATGCATTTATTCCAGCTGCAGGTGCTTTGGTAGCGATGATCATGATGGGCTTCGCTCATGGCGGATCGATGTTAGATCCACAAATCACACCTTTGGCACCCGTTCTTAAATCGTATTGGTTAATGATTCACGTTGGAATCATCACTTCGAGTTATGGGTTCTTTGGTCTTTCAACTGTAATTGCTATCATCGCACTTCTTTTGATAAGCATCAAACCGACCAAGAAAATCAAACATTCTATCAGAGAAATCACCATTGTTAGTGAAATGTCATTGACCATCGGAATTTTCGCTTTAACTGTTGGAACGTTTTTAGGAGGTATGTGGGCCAATGAGAGTTGGGGTAGATATTGGAGTTGGGACCCTAAAGAGACTTGGTCATTTATCTCTGTTATGATTTATGCAATTGTTCTTCATATGCGTTTGGTTCCAGGTTTAAGAGGAACTTGGGCATATAATGTGGCGACATTGTGGGCGATTTGGACAATTATATTTACGTATTTCGGAGTGAATTATTATTTAGAAGGTTTACATTCTTATGCAGCAGGTGATCCAATTCCAATTCCAAATTGGATTTATTACACCATCGCAGGAATGTTAGTGTTGACGTTGGTTTCGTATTTCCAAAACAAGAAATACAATCCAAAAAAGAAAAAGAAAAAACTAAAAAAAGCGAAATGAAATACTTAACTTTAGTTACGTTATTTTTCTATTTAATTAGTTGTAACGCTCAAAATAAAGATGTTATGAACACAATTTACGACTACAAAGTTGAAGATATATATGGTGAAGAATTCGATTTCTCAACCTTAAAAGGCAAAAAAATTCTCATCGTAAACACTGCTTCAGAATGTGGATTTACGCCACAATTCGAAGGTTTGGAAGAATTGTATCAAAAATACAAAGACCAAAATTTCATCGTCATAGGTTTCCCTACCAATGATTTTGGTAATCAAGATCCAGGAAGCAACGAAGAGATTGCACAATTCTGTAAGATGAATTACGGAGTTAGCTTCCCGATGATGAGTAAAATAAGTGTAAAAGGCGATGAAAAAGCTCCTATCTATGAATTTCTTACTGAAAAAGAATTGAATGGTAAGAAAAGTTCTGATGTCAAATGGAATTTCCAAAAATACCTCATCAACGAAGATGGAACTTTTGAAGACTATTTTTATTCAGCCACTAAGCCCAATAGTAAGAAAATCACCAATTGGATAGAGTCAAACTAATTGTCAGCTAATTGGAAACGATGAAATTAGACATATTGGCCATAGGAGCACATCCAGACGATGTTGAACTCGGATGTGGAGGAACAGTTGCTAAAATGGTAGCTGAAGGAAAAAAAGTCGGAATCTTAGATTTGACCAGAGGTGAATTAGGAACAAGAGGAACTGCCGAAACACGAAAAAATGAAGCTGCAGCTGCGGCGGAAATTTTAGGTGTTGAATTCAGAGAAAATTTAGGATTTAAGGATGGATTTTTTGTCAATGATGAAAAACATCAATTGAAACTCATCGAAGTGATTAGAAAATATCGACCTGAAATTATTTTATGCAATGCAGTAGATGATCGTCACATCGACCATGGCAAAGGAGCAGATTTGGTCGAGAGCGCTTGTTTTTTATCGGGTTTAAGAAAAATCGAAACAGGACAAGAAGCTTGGCGACCCAAACATATTTTTCATTATATACAATGGTATCCGTTGACGCCAGATTTCGTAATGGACATCAGTGGTTATTTAGAAAAGAAAAAAGAAGCGGTTTTTGCATTTAAAACTCAATTTTTCGATCCAACGAATAACGAACCCACTACTCCTATCTCATCAAAGTTGTTTCAAGAAAGTATTGAAAACAGAGCCAAAGACTTAGGTATGTTAATCGGTAGTGAAGCCGGCGAAGGCTTTATGCTAAAAGGATACTTAGGTTTAAAAAACTTTGAAAGTTTATTGTAAAAGACTGTTGTTATTTAGAAAAATTTGTATATTTGCATTCGATTTTAAAATGGTGGCTGTAGTTCAGCTGGTTAGAGCGTCAGATTGTGGTTCTGAAAGTCGTGGGTTCGAATCCCATCAGCCACCCATCAAAAGCCTTTGAGAATTCAAAGGCTTTTTTTATTACAATCAATATTTATTCTTCTATCGAACTTTTATTTATTTATCAATTCACTACAATAAGATCAATTATTTTGTAATTTTGGGTAAACAAATTAAACTACTCAAATGAAAAAGTTCATCACTATTGCTTTAGGTTTGCTTTTTTTGACATCGATTGTTAGTTGTAAAAAAGAAAAGTCCGATACCGAAATTCAAGAATCTACTGAAGAAGACAGTTCAACTCAAAACAATTTCAAAATTTACGAAGAAATCACACTTAATACAGATCTTTCTCATTTGACCGAAAAAGAAAAAATGATGATTGGTATTTTCATCGAAGTTGCTCAAATCATGGACGAAATCTTCTGGTATCAAGCCTATGGTGATAGAGATGAATTGTTGAGCAAAGTTCAAAGCAGCGATGAAAAAGAATACATCAAAATCAATTATGGTCCTTGGGATCGATTGAACAATATGGAACCTTTTGTCAAAGGATTTCAAGAAAAACCTATGGGTGCAAACTTTTACCCAAAAGACATGACCAAAGAAGAATTTGAAGCTGCCAATCTTCCTGATGGAAAAAGTCTTTATACATTGGTAAGAAGAGATGAAAACGGTCAACTTCACACCATTTTCTACCATGAAAAGTTCAAAGAAAAAACTGATAAAGCTGCAGCATTATTAAGAAGAGCTGCGAGTTTAGCTGAGGATGAAAAATTTAGAAATTATTTAATGCTGAGAGCCGAAGCTTTGGAAAAAGATGATTATTTAGAAAGTGATTTAGCTTGGATGGATATGAAAAATAATCGTTTAGACTTTATCGTTGGGCCGATAGAAACTTACGAAGATCAATTGTTTGGTTACAAAGCTTCACATGAAGCTTATATTTTGGTCAAAGATTTGGAATGGTCTGAAAGACTAAAAAAATTCGCTAAATTTTTACCTGAATTGCAAAGAGGTTTACCTGTAGACGCAAAATATAAATCAGAAACTCCAGGAACTGATTCTGATTTGAATGCTTATGATGTGATTTATTATGCAGGTGCATGTAATGCAGGTGGAAAAACCATTGCTATCAACTTACCGAACGACGAAAGAGTTCAGTTGGAAAAAGGAACCCGTAGATTGCAATTGAAAAATGCAATGCGAGCTAAATTTGATGAAATTTTAGTGCCAATTTCTGATGTATTGATCGATGAATCTCAAAGGAAATATATCAACTTCGATGCTTTCTTTGCCAATGTTATGTTCCATGAAGTTGCTCACGGATTGGGAATTAAAAATACGGTCAATGGAAAAGGAACTGTAAGAGAAGCTCTGAAAGAACAACAATCGCATTTGGAAGAAGGAAAAGCTGATATTTTAGGACTGTACATGGTCAATCAATTGCTAAAAAAGGGAGAATTAGAAGGCGTTCGTGAAGAATATATGGTTACGTTTTTGGCGGGGATTTTCAGATCTGTTCGATTTGGAACAAGTGCTCATGGATCTGCGAATATGATTTGTTTCAATTATTTGTATGAAAATGGAGCTTTTCAAAGAATGGCTGAAGGAACTTATATAGTGGATTTCGACAAAATGGAAGAAGCGATGAATGGGCTTTCTGAATTAATTTTAACTTTGCAAGGCAACGGAGATTATGAAGGAGTAATTCAATTGACCAAAGAAAAAGGATTCATCAAAGATGAATTGCAACAAGATTTGGATCGTTTGAAAGCAAAAGGAATTCCTGACGATATAAAATTTGTTCAAGGAGTTGATGTTTTAGGAATTTAAACCATCGAAAGGCTGCGTAGTTCAACTGGATAGAACATCAGATTTCGGCTCTGAGGGTTGAGGGTTCGAATCCTTCCGCAGTCACAAACATAAAATGCAACTGCCTTGTATTTAGATAGTTGCATTTTTGCTTTGTTAATAAATGTACATAAATTGTACATCTAATTTCATTTAAGCAAAAAAGGCGCAAAAAAATACGCCTTTCATAAGTTAAAATATTTGAATTAAAAATTGAGCAACACAGATAAAAGAAATGACTAAATTACTCAATTTATTGAATATAAAAAAACGCTCCACAATTAAATCATGAAGCGTTATTTATCCGTTTGTTTAACGGATATGTAAAATTAAATATTAATTCAATGAATAGTCTTCTTTAAGCCTTTCAATAAGCTTTTCAAAATCTCCCTCGCTCAACTCATCCAGTACATTCCCAAACTCAACCGCCTTTAAAGTAGGCAATATAAATTTAGCCATGTCCAGAAGAATTTTAAAGCGTTCTTTAGGCTCTAACTGGTCAAAGTCTTCTTGCATCCTGTCAATGTTTCCCTCAACAAAGTTTAAGAATGCTTCCCTTATCTTTTCAGTTGTTTTATTTTTAGAACCTTTAGGTCTTCCTTTGCCAAACTTATTTCCTTTCTTAAACTTTCCCGCCATAATCTTGATCATCAATTTTATCTCTTATAACAAATGTAATCAAACGGCATTCCTCACTTAGCCTTTCTATCTCCTCATCAGTCAAAGGCTTATCATCCCCACATAAATAGCTTTTCCCGCCTTTCTCAATTATGAATTCATATTTCGGGAGTGAAGCTTTTCGTATGATTTCTATAACTTGATTTTTTCTGCTCTTAGTCATTTTCTAAACATTTTTAAATGGTCGATATAATCTAAATTGATTTTGAAATTTCTCTTCATATTTGAATTAGATGAGTTTATAACTTTCAAAGCTTCACGGATGTACCTTGCTTCAATCACTTTGAGTTCATCTAAACGAACAATTAACGGCAGCAACTCAACTGCAATATCGTAAACCTCCTGTTGTAAGTCTGTTTCAATATAACGGCGTGTTGATTCTTTTATAGCCTCCTCATCTATCACTAATTTACCACTTATTAAATTAATGTATTGAGTTTTGTGTAAAAACTTAACCTCTGACAATAAAGCGTAATACTGCGCCTTTTTCTCTACTGCATCTAAATTGAAATCTAATGCGCTTTGTGGAAATTGTGCCGTTTTCATAAACTCATTTTCTACAAACTTACCTTTCAACTCGAATAGCTCCTTTTTCTCTTTGTGAGTTAGTTCCTTGTTAAAAAATCTTTCAACCGATTTAATGATTGATTCAAACCTTTCTTTTGCCTGTCTTTCAGCTGTTAATCTCAATTTAGCTGAATGCTCATCATTTTTTAATAGAATTTTCTTTTTGCTCATTTTTATCTAATTTTATATTTAATATTTGATAGCACTCTGCTATCCTTTTTTTTCGTATCTGTAATATCCGTAATTGAATTACAGATAGATTACACATAGATTTGACCGTAAACCATTGACTGCCAACACTTATTACACTTATTACGGATAAAAACCAATACATAAATATATTTTTAAAAGTTATTTATCTCTTATGCTTAAAATATTTATTTTTTACGCGCGTTTATAGTGTTTTATGTGTCATAAGTGTAATGTGGTTTGATACTCAACTACTTACGCCCTTTTCTATGTGTAATACATCCGTAATATCATTACACTTATTACACATAGGCTTTCCATTTTCTTGTCATTTGCTCATATCGATATTTTAATTCTCTAAACTCAATAAAGGCATCAATGTATTTTTTTGCATTCCTTACATTGAACTCTGGCTTATAATGATACAATGGGTTTGTCTTGTGTTCATTTAAAAAATCAGTTACCGTAAAATCACGCCCATTGAGCAAATCAAACAATCTCTCCATTTCCTCCAGTATCGCATCGTTATAGAAATAGGCTCTGAAATTATCTTCTCTCTTATCGTATTGAATCGTTTTTAAACCATATCTCAAATACCTCTGAACACAAAAGAATCCGAAATTATAAAAGGCGTTCCACTCCTCTTTGTTCCAATCAGCAAAGAATGACTTTCCAAAATAACGTGCCGGCGTGTTTTCGATATTCCAAAAGTTGCTAAACTTATATTCTATGAAACGCCTGTTTGTTGATGTCGCATTTTCATCATAACGAACCGCCCAATTTGTAGAAATAACAAATTTAGGTGCGTACTCAAATGGAATTGTTTCGGCCGTTACGCCTTTACGCTGTGCATCAATTGAACCCGTTATGTGCGTGTATAAGGCGTTATAATTGAAATTCATTGGTACGTCATCAATTAAATAAATATCATGCTCCAGCTTCAAATCTGCGTGAACATGAGTATAATTTGGATCATACGCATTACCTCCTTTTTCAATTGTTGGTCTGAAATAAGATAAAGCCCTTTGAACTAAGCTTTTACCACGTCCTCCGTTTCTGTTCTCGCCGTCCGCTCCCTCATCTGATAGGATTATCGCTGGCGAAAATGCTGGGTCTTTATAATTGCTTATCAAATACCCGAACATGGTAAAAAACGCCTTAATGATATTTTTATCCTCTTGGGTGAAATCTTCTTGCTTTTCCTTACCAGTACACGCCATTATTAAAAAGCGTGTAAAATCGCTTTGCGCTTCATCTACATCATCAAAACTAATCTCATGCCTTTGGGTTGAATGCTTTGGAAAAAAACCGTCAATATCATCATAAGGCACTAACTCCATGCTGTCGGCTGTAATTCGTGCAACTCCATTCCCAAAAGGAATATCAACCGTTGTTTTAGAATCTCTATGATATTCTAATGGTATAGGTGTTAGTAGCTGTAAAGCTTGCTGTATAACATTGCTTGCATCCCTTGCAATTCTATTCTCTACAGCTTCAGGTTTAAGTTCGTTAATGTTATCTTTTAGATAAGGTACTAAATCGGTTTTATGATTTATTGCCGTTAATATCTTATTGTCGTTCTTGACAATCGTTATTTGGTCATATCCCTCACGAGTAACTCTCACAAACTTCTCTTGCTCGAAAAACTTATAATAGCTTACGGGTGTCGTAATTACTTCGCCATTCGGATTGAGCTTATAAAAGTTAATAACATTATTAACTATCTTTGATTTGGCAAAATCCTTTTTCGCAAATTTTACCACTCCAAAATCAAGCACATCACATTGTTCATCTTCTAAAACAACAACTCCGTCATGAAGTCGAACATAATTTTTAAGGTTATTAGCATCCACAAACTTTTGAATGTATTCAGCTTCATATTTCGCTAAATCTTCAAATGTTTTTCCTTTGTTATTAAACCTTTCATCCGTTATAACTTCATTAACACGGTCGCCGTAAATAGGTCTTAATCTATCACGAACATCCTGTATCGTTGCGCCTTTAACTCCGTTATGCATATTCAGCAAAGTGTTAAATTCGCCTTTATCTATTATGCTGTAAACATCAAAAGGGTTGATATTAAGTTCTAAAAAAATAAAACTCGGATAGGCTTGTGCAATATCGTATTCTTTAATTCTAAAAGGTAGATACTGCCTTAATACGCTTGGTATGCTTGTAATTGGATTATACTCACGGCTTTCAACTGTCTTAACGTTGAACATTTCATTGTATTCAGGCACATACAAACCCCTAAGCTTCATCATCATGAACAATACATATTTGTTGTACTCTGATTCATTAAATGGGTTGTAATCTATTCCCTTGCTCTTGTTATTATCGCATTTCTTATAATAATCATGTAATTTTGCAAGGTCATGCCTAAAATACTTTTCATTTAATCGTTTGCCGTGTATGTAAGCATTTACAAACTTGAAATAATCGTTTTCTTTTAACGGATTTGAGTTAATAAATTCAACATAGGCAATCATCAAATCATCTAAATCAGTACGCCTGTCTTCTGACAATTTCACAGCGTCCTTATACTTAAATAATTGTTTCTTACTCTTCGATTCAGTTCTAATCCTTTGAGTAAACTCCTTTTGCCAGTCATTAACAAACATCTGTACAGTGTACCTCGTTGCACTAACTCCGTTTCTCACCCTATCCAATGGCTGAATCAAATCAATAGAATTACTCATGGCTTTCGGGTTTTAGAAATTTAACATTAGTTGTAAGAAATCCAGCACGATGTTTTGTAATTGGGCAAATACCCTTTCTAACTAAGTGAATGCGGTTCTCTTTCCTCAATGCAGCAACGTATCTGCATATTCCGGCTCTCTCTATGCCAGTCTCAAGCGCAACCATTAACATGGTTTTAGGCTGTGCGAAAAACGAATTGAACACTTTTCGTTTTTGTCCGTTTATTTTCCTATATTTGCCTTGTCGTTTATCCAAAGAATTTACAAGGCTTGAATTATTATCTCTCATAGTTTAAGCCTTTTTTTGTTTAACCTCCGTGAATAGATTAGCAATATCAGATCGTTTATAGAACCTTTTGCCACCAATTGCGTAAAGCGTCAATTTGCCGTTCTTCTCATACTTCCAAAGTGTAGAACTACTCGCAAGTCTATCTCTGACTTCACTTTTCGGAATGTACTCTGCTAATGGATCATTTGGATCATTATCCAGCGTAGTTGCTGGCTCGTGGTTCATTTCGGATAAAAGCCCCTCAATTCTATTAATTTTTTCTAATAGAATTTGCATTGCATCAGGCAATTGCTCAAATGTTACTTTTTTCATTGCCTGCGTTTTTTTGGTTCTTAAATTCGTGCACATTCTCAACTGGATATAAGTATCTATCCATGATCTTAATAGGTTTTAGCAACCCTTTGTTTTTTAAATAATACACTCTGTTAATAGTGCATCCCAACTCTTTCGCCACCTGTTCGGTGATTAAATACTTTTCCATAATACTAAATGTTTAGTAAGCCTCTTGAAAAAGAATTGGGGTTGTGAGAAACCAAAAACGCGAATTATTTACAAAAAACAACTAATATTTTTTTTATTCAATTAATTGTATTATTTTTGTAATGAAATTGGTTTTCCCCTCCAGGACTCCAATTCTTATTCAAGCCAAGGCTGATGTTTGGACCATCGGCCTTTAAGGCTTATATTTATATTTACACAAATATACAATGAAATAAAACGTGTTTTAATTATTTTCGCTATAAGTAATTAACAAGTTATAAATAATACACATTAAACATTCAGCATCAAGTCATAAGCATCGTTTGCAGTGTCATTGGAATCTTTTCCAATATAGCTAAGCAGTTGAGCCTCTGTGCTGTGAGCCGTAATGTTCTTTAAAAACGATGTATTTATTTTTGTATAGTAGTTACTCGCGAAACTTCTACGTCCTGTATGTGAGGTAATAAGTTCGTATTTTTTGTAAATTCCTGTTTGCTTTCGGATAACCCCGTTTTTTGATACTGTTATTTTTCCCTTAGTGGGTTCATCTATACCAGCAAGCCTGCATACTTCTTTTATGAAATCGTTGTACCTCTGATGGCTTATTGCTCTTGGAAAGTTTCCGCCCCTCTTATCTAATATTTCTTGAACAATTGGGAGTAATGGAATAGATACCTGCTTACCTGTTTTTTGTTGCGTTATATCAATAAACTTCCTGCCCTTATCTGTTCGTATCATTGAACTATTAAAGCGCATGAAATCGCTTATTCTTTGCCCTGTGTAGCATGAAATCAACAACCAATCTTTAGCATTCTGTAAATACTCATGTTTCATTGGCGTTGCTCGTATCTTGTCCAGTTCATCAAATGATAAATAGACAACGGGTGTTTTATTCTCTCTCACTTTAGAATGAAGAAAATCTAAGCTTTTATCTACTTCGATGTTATGCCGTCTTGCAAAATTGCAAACTGTCTTAATACTTTTGAAATTATTATTTATTGTTGCTGGCTCGTAGTCTTCTTTTAGATTCCATTCGATCCACTGATCTAAAAAGAATTGATTTACATCTTTAATTTTGTAATTGGTTTTTGTAGCTTTCTGAAACCTTTCAATCTTATTTCTAACTACTCGCATCTTTTTTATAGTTCCGTCCTTTATAATGTTCTTTTGATTTATTAAGTAGTAGTCAAAGAATTCTAATAAATCGGTTGGTACATTGCTTACCTCTTTAGGGTTATAGTAGTTGTCTAAAGTACTTACAAGCCATTCCCTGCTTGGATCAATTGCGGGTGTATAGGAATCTATAATAAAGTCTTTGATCGCTTTCAACTCATTATCCAGTTCTATCTTTAAATTTTGCTTATCCACATCTCTAAAACTTTTGCCTTGTCGGTATTCATTCCAAAACGTTTTTGAGACCTCTGTTTTTATACGTGTACGAATTGATTTCTGAACATCAGCAATGAAATAAACAAATCTCAACTCAATTTGTGCAATTGGTTTTGCTGAACGATAAGAAAAAATAACATTAACCATGATGGATACTTTTTTGAACTAAAGCAAATGTACAAAAAATGTACATAGATTGTACATAAGAAAAGAACAAAATAAAATACTTTAGAACGGTATTATAAAACTAATTGTCAATAATAGCAATGACAATAAGGCTTTCAGCTATTTTATTTATTCGTTTGTATTTTTGCTTGTTTGTGGCTTGTAGTCCTTCCGCAGTCGCTACTTTAAAACAAAGCATTTACATTCAACAACTTAAAATCGATTAATTAAATTTCTCATTACAGAGATATAATTTATTCAACTTACAACTACATTTTGTATCATTACTTCAATTTTGGTTTAAATCATTTATCTTTGAAGCCGATATGAAAAGCTATTTTATACTTTTTTACACCACTTTGGCTTTTGGTTTTTGTTTGGCTCAAAAACTGATTCCTATTGATACAATTGCATTGAATATCAATGGAAAAATCACTGATTTTGGAGCAGATGACTTCCATTCGGTGTATTATATTTTGAATTCAACTGAATTGAACAAGTTGGATTTAAAAACAGCTAAAAAGTCGAATTTCACCAATCATACCGTTTTAGAAGATTTAAATACTCAGAATGTTTTACAAATCAGTTTGAAATCAGGTTTTTTCAATTTGTTATTGTTGGACAATCAATTGAATTTACTCCAAGATCCAATTTCATTGTTTGAGGATTCAAACTTTTCACCTACTTTGACTGCAGTTGTTGACACAAATTATCTATGGGGTTATGATCCTGTGATTCAGCGTTTGATTTTATGGAATTTTCGGGAAAGAAATATTTATAGACAATCGGTTATTTTAACAGATAAAGCGACTGACGGATATTTTTCGGATTTGATTTATGACAAAGGAAAAGTTTATTTGATCGGTATCAATAAGATTTTAGAGTTTGATGAATATGCCAATTTGAATCGATTCATTGCTATAAATTCAGAATTTGAACAAATTCAAATCAGAGATCAATCGGTTTATTATTCAATCAAAGGCGAATTATTCAAGTTAAATTTAACTTCAGAAACTATAGAAGAAATCGAAGTGATTTCAGGTTTCGATTATTTTTCTACAAATACGACTGATCTTTTTGTCTTAAAGGATAAGCTTATTTATATTTACAAACATCAAAAACCTTAATAAAATGCACATTGCCATTGCAGGAAATATTGGAGCGGGTAAAACCACTTTGACAAAACTATTAGCAAAAAATTTCAACTGGAAAGCTCAATTTGAAGCAGTTGACAACAATCCTTATCTGGATGATTTTTATAATGATATGGAGAAATGGTCTTTCAATCTTCAAATTTATTTTTTAGGAAGTCGATTCAGTCAGGTAAAGGAAATCAGAGAAAGTGGTGAAAATATCATTCAGGACCGAACGATACATGAAGATGCGCATATTTTTGCAAGCAATTTACATGATATGGGACTTCTACAGACACGTGATTATGAAAATTATCTCACGGTTTTCAATTTGATGAATTCATTTGTACAAGCGCCAGATTTGCTAATATATTTGCGTGCTTCGATTCCTACTTTGGTCAAACAAATTCAACAAAGAGGTAGAGATTATGAAAGTTCAATTAGCATTGAATATTTGAATCGATTGAATGAAAAGTATGAGAGTTGGGTAAAAAGTTATGATGAAGGAAAACTTTTGATCATAGATGTAGACGATTTGGACTTTGTAAATAATCCTGAAGATTTGAGTTATATTTATAATAAAGTCGATGCAGAAATCAACGGCTTGTTTTAATCGTTAAATAATTTGTTTTGCAAATAAAAAAAGAGTGTTGATTCTTAAATCAACACTCTTTTTTTGTTATTGTTTTGAGGAATTAGATTTGTCCAATTCCTTCCATTTCAAATTCATCTTGTGAATTGTTTTGATTTCTTCTTTGCTCACGTTTGGATTGATTGAATCTATAAGTGAAGCTTAAATTGATCGATCTTACGCTCCATCTGTACTTCGAATCGATGTGGAAATCATCGCCAAAAGAAGTCATTCTAAATGCTCGTGTGTTGAATAAATCTCTTACACTTGCGGTCAAAGTTGCGTTATCGTCGAATAAATCTTTACTGATTGACAAGTCCACTCCATATATAGGTTTTCTTTCACTTTGAGCAGTTTTACTTCCACCTCTATACATTCCTGTCAATTGTACATTGAAATCTTTCGGCAAAGTGAAAGTTGAACTCAAACGTCCAAACCAACTGAATCCATCCCCATCAAAACTTGTAGTTCTCGAAACCATTTCACCATCAGCGTTCAAATACGAATCTGTGTATTCACCTCGGGTTGTGTATCCGTATAAATTGACGTTACCCATCAAATTCCACCAACTAAATGGTCTGATCATCATGGTCAAATCTCCACCATATCTTTCATCAGTTCCTATGTTAATTGGTTTAGAAACAATCACACCGTTTTCATCAACTGATTGATAACGTTGAATATTATCTTTTGTATGGGAGAAATAAACATTTGGCGTCAACATTAGTTTACCAATTTTCATGATATAAGAAAGTTCGTATGAATCAGTATATTGTGGATTCAAATCAGGATTTCCCATTCTCATATTTCTATTGTTGGCATAAGAAGTATATGGAATCAAATCCCAACCTCTTGGTCTTCTTATTCTTCTACTATAACTCACCTGAAGTTGAGCATCATCGTGAAATTCATAACTCAAAAATAAACTTGGGAAGAAATCAACATAATCTTTGTTGATTGTTTCTTCGTTCAGAATAGATTTTACTGTTACATCAGAATTTTCCATACGTAAACCTGCGAAGAATGAAAAATCTCCAAAAGCTCTACCATACTGTGCATAAGCAGCATATACATTTTGCAAATAATCGGTTCTATTGGCAAATTCTGTTACGGGTGTCCAAGTTCCATCTTCAAAATTATCTACTTTGAAATCGGTTAAATTCCCTGAGAATTCACCTCTCATTCCTAATTCCAATCTTCCATTATTCTCAAATGGGCGAACGTAATCTGCAGATAAATTTATATTTCTTCTGTATTGATCATTGAACGCTCTTTCGGTGGTATTGATTAAATTTCCAGTTTCAACGAACATTCCATCTTCTTTTCCTTCAGAATAAGTCACTCTCGCATCTACGTTCAATTCGTGACCTTTGGTATCGAATTCGTGTTTGAAGTTGAAATTACCTTCTAAGTTAAAGTTTTTATCGTCTTCGTCTTGTGATCTTAGAGAAGAAGAAATCTCATTCATATCAGCATCATAATCGTAATAATTGATTCGAGATTTGTTCAAGTTATCACCGCTTCTAACATTGGCAGAAATTGTAAAAGTATTTTTATCGTCCAAGAGATACTCAGTTCCAAGCATCGCATTGAAACCATTTCTTGTTCTACCACCTTCACCATTCATATCTTCGTACCAAGGAATTCCATCGGCATCATATCGAGTAGTGAAAGACTCTCTTCTATTTTCTCTATCGGAATAACGATATCCGAAATTAGTAAAGTGATTCCATTTTCCAACTCTATAGTTTAAACTAACAGAAGCACCAGCAGTCGTTGGATGACCACCATAAACATTGACAGAACCATTCAATCCTCTCAGTCTTCCTTTTTTCAAAACGATGTTAATAATTCCTGCACTTCCTTCAGCTTCATATCGAGCCGATGGATTAGTAATTACTTCTACTCTTTCAACAATATCAGCAGGTAAACTTTGCAAAGCTTGTGCTGGGTCCGAAATTCCTATAAGAGAAGATGGCTTACCGTCGATAAGGATTCTAACATTTTCATTTCCTCTAAGACTTACATTACCTTCGCCATCTACTTGCACTGAAGGAACGTTATCCAAGGCTTCAGACAATGAGCTACTACTCGCCATTACATCTTGCGACATATCATAGACTCTTTTATCTAAATCTATTCGATAGGCTTGTCTGCTGCTACCGGTAATAACTGCACCTTCAAGCGCAATCACCTCACCTTGATCCATTTTGATATTTTCTAATCTGATGTTTCTATTCAAGATTAATTCTCTTTCGTAAGCAACTCCAGCAAAAGTTTCTATAGATAGGAGATAATTACCTTCTTCGGCTTCTAAAGAATATTCACCGGCATCGGTAGTAAAATCTTCTGCAACTATATCAAATGTTTCTTGATCCAATAAGGTAACAGTGGCAAATTCTAAAGGTTGTCCTTGACTATCAACGACTTTACCTTTAACATTATAAACTTGTGAAAACAAAATACTTGCAGTGAATATAAAAACTGCGGTGAGGACTTTTTTGGCTAACATTGTCTAATTTAAGTTTTACAATAAAAATGCCTTCGCATGTGAAGGCATTTATTTAATATTTATATAATTAATTATTTCAATTCTACTGAAGAATTTGAAACTTTCATTTGTTCTTTAGCTTTTTCTAAAGCTTGTCTTTTCTGCAATTGCTCAGCTGTCAACAAAGCATCGATTTCTTTTTGTCTTTGTTCATTCAACAATTGAAAATCTTTAGCAGTACCTGTTGCTCTAATGTCTGTTTTTTTCGCTGTGTACTTATCGTAGATTGCAAGAATCTCTGCTTTTTGAGTTGCAGATAAACCTAATTCAGTTTGCATTCTATCGAGATTATTTACAACTTCAACAGGTTGTGCTGTATTTGGTTTTTGTTGAGCATTTGCAAAGCCTACAAACGTAAATACAG
>DEQC01000009.1:0-14561 GCA_002359055.1 Flavobacteriales bacterium UBA3376
ATTTCGTCTTCTAATTTGTTTGACAATAAAGCACGAACTAAGTTACCTTCTTCTGTACGTATATCTGATTGAATTTTTGTCAAGTTTGCTAAACCAGCAACCATTGGCTGATCGTAGAACATAGCATTCAACCAAGATCTATTACCTCTATCTGAAGTGTCGAACAATTGCTCAACACGATTTTTATCGTTTGGCGAATTTTCAAAAGCTTTTGACATAAACTCTCTAAAATCATTAATTGCTTGCAACAAATTGCTTCCCACTTCAGTAGGTTCATTTTGTTTTGCAAACATCATTTTTGTCAACACATCTGTATTTTGAAGAGAGTTATAATTAGTTTCTTCTTCTTCTAAATCACTACCATAAGTTGGTAAAGTGTATTCTTGAAGCGACATTAGCTCTGATTTAATATTCTCAATTACATTATATGCTTTATCAGCTTCAGATTTTACTTGATTAGATGCATCTCTAATAGCCATATAATCTGGATCGTCATCAGCTTTATTTTTGATTTGATCATAGAATGTAGAGTTGTTTTCTGCAGTTAATTTAGATGATTGATCTAAACTGACTGTTATATCCTCGAAAGATCTTAATACCTGTCTGTCAACCTGCATTGCCATCATAGCAATGAAGACTATATACATCAGGTTAATCATCTTCTGACGAGGTGTTTGTTTACCTTGTGCCATTTTTATTTATTAAGTAGATTATTTAAACATTTAAAATTTCATTTTAAGTAATTAGCTCCCTTTCATAGCAGACAACATTCCACCATAAACTTTGTTTAGGCTGTTGATGCTTTGGGTTAATGACTCAAGTTCTTCTTGGAATTTTTGTGAACCTCCCGCAGAAGCTTCCATTTCAGAGATGAACTTTTTGTTTAATTCTACTTGTTTTTGGCCGTTTTCTAATTGAACTTGGTATAAAGCGTTCAATGATTCCATGTGATTTGCAGCTAAAGCCAATTGATCACCGTATTGTTGAGTTGCAGCTGCTGCACTTGTAGTTTTGTTGATATCATTAACAGCTACCCCAAAATTTTCAATACCTGTTCTCAATCTCTCCATCAATGAAACATCGAGTTTGGCCTCACTCAACATTTCGTCTAATTTTTTCGATAAGGAAACACTATCTGCTGGTTCTTCTACCATTTTTTGTGCTTTCTTAGGTGTTGCTGATACTTCACCACTTACTAATTCTGGATAGACAATTTCCCAATCATATTCTCCTTTTGGTTTATCTAATGCGAAAATCGTAAATACGATTACTTCCATACCCATTCCAATTAATAATATTGTGGAACCGTCCAAAGGACCTAATGAATAATGGTTGATTTTACATAGCGCTCCCAAAATTACGATTGCGGCTCCGATACTATAAAAGAAATTTAGTCTTACATCCTTTTTACTTGCTTTTGCTGCCATAATTAATAATAATTTGTGTTAATTAAATGATTTATAAATTAAAAATTGTTCTATTATTATCTTCTACTTCTGAATCTGATTTTCGAACCTTCTGGGAATGATTGTACAGTTCGGAATCCGATATAACTCCTCGCTTGTTCTTGGTGTTCCCAATCCCTTGCACTTACCATCAATAAGTATCCGATATCTTTCCAAGATCCTCCTCTTACTGCTTTATTTTCACTTCTGTCTCGTGAAATGGTCGGGTTCAAAGTCGAAGTCATTTGATAGAAAGCTTTGTCGTATGCTGTACTTGTCCATTCAGCTACGTTTCCTGCCATGTCATACAAACCGTAACCATTGGCGTGGAAAGTTTTTACTGGAGCAGTGTACATATAACCCTTACCTTCTTCTTCTATATAATCACCTCTCTTTGGTTTAAAGTTTGCTAAATAACATCCTCTATCGTCCGTTAAATAAGGGCCTCCCCAAGGGTAAGGTGCATTTTGCAAACCACCACGAGCTGCGTATTCCCATTCGATTTCTGTTGGTAATCTATAATCGATTACCTTTTGTACTTCACCTCTTCTTTTGCGTTTTGACGCTAAATAGTCGTTGTGTTTTTTAGTTCTGAATGCACAATATGCCATCGCTTGGTTCCAATTCACTCCAACTACTGGATAATTTGAATAAGCATCATGCCAGAAGTAATTTTCGTGCATTGGATCATTGTGTGCATAGTTGAAATCATTTACCCAAACTGTAGTATCTGGATATACATTTACTTCTTCTTCATAACGGAAGTCAATTCTAAATGTATCAGGATTGTCGCTTTGTCTTGCAGCTCCTTCCTGGTCAACCCAAACATACTTGAAGTTCAGTTTACGTACGTCGATTAAACGCTCATTGTTAAACCTCTCTTCTGGTGGATAATACAAAGCATCAATTGCTTCAGCATAATCCACATCTGGATACTCATATTTGTTCCAAACCAATTCAACATCCCAGTTCAATTTTCTCTGATCGATAGAATAATCTCCATCACGACCTGTAGAACGAGATTCTACATATTCGTCCCATGGTGTTTTTTCTCCATCTTCACTTCCAGAGATATAACGGAAAGCTGCAATTCCTGTTGCATCTGCTCCTCCTCCTGAAAGTGGATCAAAACCTAATTCAGCTGCTTTCTCTGCCAACATAGTACGAGCGATTGAATCGCGTACGTAGTCAACGAAAACCTGATATTCAGAATTTGTTGTCTCTGTGTCATCCATATAGAAACCAGAAACAGACACTGTTCTCACAGGGGCTGAATTATCAAATGTAAAATCATAATCAGTTTGCCCTAATATAAACGAACCACTTGGAATTGGAACCATACCCTTTGGACGTTGTGGTGTCCAAGTTGTTGATTTCTTTCCTACGATTTGACCGTCATCTTTACCCCCAGTTCTTCCCTTTCTTAACATGTTACAAGAAGAGAGTAAAAAAGATAATATGATAACTGCTACCAATGCTCTATTCATCCTTACTTTTTTTAAGCGTGTAAATCTATTATAATTTTACGATTTCCCAAAAATATTTTATTCAGATTTAGGAGGAACGTACAAATTAAATATTTATTGTGTTAATATAATTTTTTATAGGACCTCCACCATCTATCTGGTATCTTTCCTTTGAGCGAAATTTCATAATCATTCTTCGAACACGGAACCACTTGATGCCCCTTGCTCTCAATCTCATCGAGTTGCGTCAACTCTAACCACCATTGCTCTGCCATTATATCGTGATAGAAAATCAAATCTTGTTCTGGAATTTGAACATAAAATGTCTCATAACTCGTTTGATCTTCAAAATCAATACTTGCAGATGCTCGGTTTTTGCCCTCTATGAAATACCAAAGAATCTCTGCCATCAATAAATTATCTGACAGAATGTTTTTCGCCTTAAAGTTATAAACGCCAAAACTCCTTACTTTATTGTTTATACCTGAATATCTTGCCAAAGCACATATCTCCCTCGAATTAAAACCATTGGGAGACAGCTCGTTAGAAGATTTAAAATCTGAAGATTGTATCGATTCCAAATTCAACACTACCATATCTGACTTTCTCAACTCCGGCTCTGATTCTGAAATTGATTCAGTTAACTTACCCAACCTTTGTACATCAAAGTTCAATTGATCCATCAAATCCAGTTCCTCTTGGGCTACAAAATAAGTTTGGTAACCCATATGAGAATATTCGAACAATATATGAGGCTCTAAAGTGATGATTTTGCTTAAATAATTATTGATCGACAAATTCAAACTGTCATTGCCCAACCTGAATCGATTGTCTATACATGTCAAATTCAAATTATGCAACAAATGATCAAAGGATCGATATTGCCAATAAGCCAAATCTGCTGATCCTCCTAAAATAATTAGTGTACAATTCCTTTTGAGTAGTTCTTCTTGGATTTTTGTAAATGCAAAATAGGTGTCATCTATGCTTGCACCGGCATACAAATCTCCTAAATCATAAATCGTTCGATGCCAATCTCCTCTTTTAAGTTGATAAAGTTGTTTACGAATTCCATCGAAATTCAATTCAGAATTATAATCTTCATAACCTCCTCTTGTTTCTCTGACTCCAAAAACAACTATTGAATCCTTTACTTCTTCTGTGTCAAAATTCAAATGAAAACCGATGCTAAATGGATCTAAATGAGATGCAAAATCACGTAAATCCTTAGAAACTGGCGTTAAAAACTCTTCCAACATTATTTTTTCTTCTTCTTAGCGGGTTTATGTTTTTCTATGATTGCCTGAACCTCTTCCAAGGTCAATTTCGCAACATCGACCTCTTTTGCCAATTCTATCTTTGTTTTTCCTTTAATAATATTGTGTCTGCCCCAACGTGCTTTTTCAATTCTAATTCCTTCTTTCTCCCAGTTTTGAACGACTTTTTCTTTTTCTTTTCTAATTTTATCTTCGACCAACTCTATTATATCTGCTTGACTTAAATTATCAAAATCATATCGTTTTGGCACATTGATAAACATATCATTCCACTTAATAAAAGGTCCAAATCTCCCCTTACCTTTGGTCACATCCAATCCATCATAAGTCGCTATAGGCGCATTTTCTTTAAGTTTCTCTTCTATCAATTCTATGGCTCTATCCAACTGAATTTCCATCAAATCTTCTCCTCTCGGAATCGACACAAACATATCGCCATATTTAACATATGGGCCAAATCTACCCACATTCGCCTCGACCATGACGTTCTTATATTCACCCAATTGCCTTGGCAACTCAAACAATTTCAAAGCCTCTTCCAATTCGATGTTATGAATCGATTGATCCTTCATCAAACTCGCAAATTTTGGTTTTTCTTCATCATCAGCTTCT
Organism: Flavobacteriales bacterium UBA3376; assembly: GCA_002359055.1. Taxonomy (GTDB): domain Bacteria; phylum Bacteroidota; class Bacteroidia; order Flavobacteriales; family Weeksellaceae; genus Moheibacter. Next base: position 4,801 of record DEQC01000009.1, read on the forward strand.
CCTATTTGAATCATAGGTCCATAACGGCCTATTTTAGCAAAAACAGGCTTTCCTGTTTTAGGATCTTTACCTAATTCTCTTTCACCTGTTGCTCTTTCGGCTGTTTCTTCGACTTTTTCAACATTGCTGTGGAATTTCTTATAAAATCCATCCAACATTTCCGTCCATTTCTCTTTTCCTTCAGCAATATCATCGAAACTCTCTTCTACTTTGGCCGTGAAATCATAGTCCAAAATTCCTTCGAAGTATTCAACCAAAAAGTCATTGACCACAATTCCTATATCAGTTGGCATCAACTTTCTTCGATCAGCTCCATAATTTTCAACAGCAATTTTTTCTACGATTTCTCCTTTCTTTAGTTTAATCGTTTTGAGTTCTCTCGGCTGACCTTCTAAACTTCCTACAATCACATAATTTCTATTTTGAATGGTAGAAATTGTAGGCGCATAAGTAGAAGGACGACCAATACCTAACTCCTCCAACTTCTTCACCAAAGACGCTTCTGTATATCTCGGAGGCGATTTGGTGAATCTTTGTGTTCCAAAAATTTCATCAGCTACCAAAGGATCATTGATTTTAACTTCTGGTAGAATCGATTGATCTTCTTCCACTTCATCATCCATCAGTGAGGCTTGATAAACTTTTAAGAAACCATCGAAAACTATCACTTCTCCTTTGGCTTGGAAAATATTTTGATTTTTATCGTTTTCTATATCGATTACCGTTCTTTCCAAATCCGCTTGACTCATTTGACTGGCAATGCTTCGTTTCCAAATCAAATCATAAAGTTTTCTTTGTGAATCATCGTCTCCAGCAGATTTCAAAGTAAAGTCTGTTGGACGAATTGCCTCGTGAGCTTCTTGGGCAGATTTATTTTTATTGGTATAATTTCTCGGTTCACTGTATTTTTTTCCAAAATCAGCAATAATTGCTTTTTGAGCATTTTGAATAGCTTCATCAGAAAGATTTACACTATCGGTTCTCATATAAGTAATCAATCCCGACTCATACAATTGTTGCGCCACTCGCATGGTTCTCGAAACCGAATAACCCAACTTCAAAGATGCTTCTTGTTGCAAAGTTGAAGTTGTAAATGGAGCCGAAGGATTTCTCTTCGCTGGTTTTTTCTGAAGATTTTTAATAGTGAAATTTGCTCCAGCGCATGATTCTATAAAAGATTTCGCTTCCTCATATGTTTTGAAATCCTTGGGTAAAGTTGCTTTGAATTTCTTTCCATCTTTGGTTTTAAATTCAGCAGTAAAGCGGAAACTTGATTCTGGTTTGAAATTTTGAATTTCCTTTTCCCTTTCGACTATCAATCGGACAGCTACCGACTGAACCCTTCCCGCAGAAAGACCTGGTCTGATTTTTTTCCAAAGAATTGGAGAAACTTCAAAACCCACCAAACGATCGAGAATTCTTCTCGCTTGCTGAGCTTCCACCAAATTTATATCGATCTTTCTTGGATTTTCTATCGCATTTTGAATTGCTTTTTTGGTAATTTCATTGAATACAATTCTATGGGTTTCCTTTTTATCCAACTCAAGAACATTTTGCAAATGCCATGAAATCGCTTCTCCTTCACGGTCCTCATCCGATGCCAACCAAATGATCTCGGCCTTATCTGCAAGTTTCTTCAGTTTCTTTACTACATCTTTTTTATCGTCAGAAACCTCATATGTAGGTTGAAAATTATTTTCTAAGTCTATCCCCATGCCTTTTTTTGGCAAATCCGCTATGTGTCCAAAGCTCGATTCGACCATAAAGTCATCTCCTAAGAACTTTTGAATCGTCTTTGCTTTTGCAGGTGACTCGACTATAACTAAGTTTTTAGCCATTAAATGATTTTTTGCAAAAATAGAAACAAATTTTCGATGCTACCAAACATCATTAGTTTTCACCGATTTCAGAAATTACATCTTTTTCCTCTTCAAAACCAATGACATCATCATAAATGACAAAAATTAGTACATATAAAAATGAATAAGTGAAAATGATTCCAACACCACATAAAAGTACGCCTAAGTACGAGATAATCAATCCAATACCTAAGACAAACATCAAAAAGAACCAATTTTTAAAAGATATTCTGAAACTAGATTTTACAGCTTCTAACCATTTCATATCTCCAAAAACTATAAATGGTGCAGTGAAAATTAAACTTACATTTAAGAAAATTTGCAGCCAAATACTACCTACACCCGCAAATAGAGGAAAAGCACTGGTCATAATTATACCGATGTATTGAACTACAAATGCCAATAAAAAGCTATAAATAAATAAGTTTACGAAGTAAGGTTGTTTATAATAAACAAATAAATCCAATACTGAGTAAGGCTGCTCTCTTTTGATTTGATAAGATATTCTATAAATTCCAGCAAAAATCGGCGATACCAATCCAGCAACAAGTGAAAAGGCTAGTGAATAAATCAAACCATTCATAAGAGTGATGTTCCCCATAACATCGTTTACTGAGTTTGGATCTTGTTGAGCCATCTCTATTAAATCAACAAATCCAACTCCATAGGTATATTCAAAAGTAGAAAACCAAATCGTAGTAAGCGCAACCGTATACATTATGAGTACTAATGAAAGTAAAAAGAACGATCGTTTATAAATGCTAAAAGCTTTTGACAATAAACTTTCTAAATGCAAACCATAGCCTTCGCTTGCTACCGTCTCTATTCGGTTCCTCACAAAATTATACCTATCCATATCTATTTTTATTTAACCCCAAAAGTAATCAAAAGAAAAAAAAATACAAACTTTTAAAAATGAACTGCCACAATGTCAGTCAAATTCATATCTTTGTAAACAATTTTATTGAAAAATGCAGTCGAATATAAAAAACATAGATGAAACCCAACAAGGGCAATCTACAGTAATTGAAGGAGTTGAAACCAATTCTAAAAAGCTATTTCTCGAAAGTTATGGTTGTCAAATGAACTTTTCTGATTCAGAAATAGTCGCTTCTATCTTGAAAGACAATGGTTACAATACTACAAGTGTGATGGATGAAGCTGATTTGATTTTAGTGAATACTTGTGCAATACGAGACAAGGCTGAGCAAACCGTTCGTAAGAGACTAACCGAATACAACGCTCTCAAAAAAGACAAACCCGCACTAAAAGTTGGAGTTTTGGGTTGTATGGCAGAGCGTTTAAAAACCAATTTATTAGAAGAAGAGAAGATCGTCGACTTAGTAGTTGGACCAGACGCTTATCGGGACCTACCCAATTTATTGGAGGATGTTGAAGATGGTAGAAAAGCGATCAACGTTATTTTATCAAAAGATGAAACTTATGCCGATTTAAATCCTGTTCGTTTGGGAGGAAATGGAGTTACAGCTTTTGTAACTATTACCAGAGGTTGCGACAATATGTGTACTTTCTGCATCGTTCCATTTACCCGAGGAAGAGAAAGAAGTAGAGATCCTCATTCCATCGTGAACGAATGTATTGATCTGTGGAACAAAGGTTATAGAGAAGTTACTCTTTTGGGTCAAAACGTAGATTCCTATTTATGGTATGGTGGCGGTTTGAAAAAAGATTTCGACAAAGCCAGCGAAATCCAAAAAGCAACTGCTGTCAATTTCGCTCATTTATTAGCTATGGTAGCTGAAGCTGTTCCAAAAATGAGAATTCGCTTCTCAACTTCAAACCCACAAGACATGCATGAAGATGTCATCCGAACCATGGCGAAATATGATAACATCTGTAAATACATTCACCTACCTGTTCAATCGGGTAGCACTGAAGTTCTGAAACGTATGAACAGACAACATACAAGAGAAGAATACATAGAGTTAATTGACAAAATCAGAGCGATTATTCCTGATTGTGCAATTTCTCATGATATAATTGCTGGATTCTGTGGTGAAACCGAAGAAGAACATCAAGAAACGCTTTCGCTTATGGAATACGTAAAATATGACTTTGGATATATGTTTGCTTATTCCAATCGACCGGGAACTCCAGCCGACAAAAGAATGGAGGACGATGTTCCAGAAGATGTAAAAAAGAGAAGACTACAAGAAATCATAGCTTTACAACAAATACATTCGAAAGAAAGAATGGAAGCTTTCGTTGGAAAAACTTATGAAGTTCTAATTGAAGGAAATAGCCGAAAAGACGAAAACGAATGGTTTGGTAGAATTTCTCAAAATGCAGTAATGGTTTTCCCAAAAGTTGAGGGAACAAAAATTGGAGATTTTGTTCAAGTAAAAGCTTTGAGCTGTACTTCAGCTACGCTTTTGGGTGAGATGGTTCAATAAGTTTCAAATTAATTGAATACTTTTCAAATGAGTAAAATTCAAACAATCAAACAACGATTTGCAATTATTGGAAACAATCCTGCATTGAATCGTGCAATCGAAAAAGCACTTCAAGTCGCTCCGACCGATATTTCCGTTTTGGTCAGTGGTGAAAGTGGTGTTGGTAAAGAATTCATTCCTAAAATCATACATTCAGAATCGGCAAGAAAACACAATAACTATGTAGTTGTCAATTGTGGAGCAATACCCGAAGGGACGATTGACTCTGAGTTGTTTGGTCATGAAAAAGGTGCTTTTACTGGTGCAACAACTACAAGAAAAGGTTATTTTGAAGTAGCCGATAAAGGAACCATTTTTTTGGACGAGGTAGGTGAACTTCCTCTTCCGACTCAAGTCAGATTATTGAGAGTACTTGAAAATGGGGAATTTATGAAAGTCGGTTCTTCAAAAGTTCAAAAAACCGATGTTCGTATAGTTGCTGCAACTAACGTGAATATGCATGAAGCTGTCGAAAAAGGAAAATTCAGAGAAGATCTTTATTATCGACTCAACACGGTTCAAATCGACATGCCTGCTTTGAGAGATAGAAAAGAAGACATTCCTTTGTTGTTCAAAAAATTCGTGGCTGACTTTGCTGCAAAATATAGAATGCCTGCATTGGAAGTTTCTCCTGAAGCTATGCAATACATCGTGAGTTATCCTTGGCCAGGAAACATCAGACAGCTGAGAAATTTCGCTGAAGAAATCTCAGTGGTAGAAAAAGAAAGATATGTGAGTTTAGAAAAAGTAAAAAACTATCTCCCCTATCAAAATGCTACTCCTGTTCTGGTAGGCGATAAAACTTCCTCTTCTAAATCTGAACATTTGGAAAGAGAAATTTTGTTTAAGTTTTTGTACGAAATGAAACAAGATCTAAACGATTTGCGCGCATTGACTTTGGATTTGATCAACAATAAAGACAATATTTCTTCATCGAATTTAGATACTTTACAAAAAATAGTTAGAGAACAAAGTCGAGAGGATGGAGATTTCTCTCCGATGAAAATTCTTTCAGAAGAAACACCACAAAGTTCAATTATCCAAGATTATGACTTTTATGATCACGAATTCGAAGAAGTTAAAGAACAAGAAGAATCGCTTTCGCTTCAAGAACATGAAAAAGAAATGATCATAAAAGCTTTGGAGAAACATAACGGAAAAAGAAGAGCTGCAGCTGAAGATTTAGAAATTTCCGAAAGAACGCTTTATAGAAAAATCAAACAATACAATTTAGATTGATTCATATGAAGAAACTACTTAAAATAACTTTGATTTTACTATTGGGATTAATTTTTCAATCGTGCTATACCTTGTCGGGTTCTTCCATAGATCCGAGTTGGCAAACGATTAGGATTCCTACTTTTCCAAATTATGCATCTTATCAAAACCCAAATTTAAGTCAACAATTCACTGATGAACTTCAAGATATTTTCAACAATCGAACAAATTTATCATTGACCAATGATGACGATGCTGATTTGTTGATCGAAGGTGAAATTACAAATTACCAACAATCTTCAGTTGCGATTCAAGCCAATGAAATTGCTGGACAAAATAGATTGACCGTCACCGTGAGAGTGAGGTATCAAAACAATAAAGATGAAACCAAAAGCTTCGACCGTTCTTTTTCGGGTTATGAGGATTTTGACGCAAACTTGACTCTACAACAGGCAGAAGACGCTTTACTCGAAAGTATTTTAGAGCAAATTACCACTGAAATTTTCAATGCAATTGCTATGGATTGGTAATTTTAATTCGATTTTTTTTAGATAAATTTAATTCATGAATCCAAGAATAAAACATTTGATCCAACATCCTTTCGAAGTGCAACTTTCGGATGTTTCTTTGCTTCAAGATGAAATAAATAAATATCCATATTTCTCTACTTTGCGCATTTTATTATTATTTGGACTGAAAGAATTCAACCACGACTCTTATCAAGAAGAACTAAAGAAAACGAGTATACATTCACCAAGCCGAGTCGCTCTCTATCATTATTTGAAAAAAGAAAGAAAAATTTCCACCCAAACTCAAGAGGATGAAATTATCTTAGAAGAAACTTCTGATTCAATCGAAGAAAACAAAGTTTCAAACGAGAAAATCGTTAAATTCAAAGAAGATCAAACCACTGAAATCCAAACTTTGGATGAGAATTCGACTATCGAAGAAAAGGTTGCGGTGGAAACCAATAAAGAACTTACTTTTTCTGAATGGTTAAATTTATCTACAAAAGAAAAACAAATTTCAGCACAACCCAAAACATCGGAGCCTGACGAAAGAGACATCAAATATAAATTGATCGATGAATTCATCGAAAAGTCACCTAAAATTGCACCGATTACATCCGACAATGAGATTCAACCAATAAAAACAAATGTTGAAAGTTCAACTGAACTCTCGGATTTAATGACAGAAACTTTGGCTCAAATTTATGTAGAGCAAAAAATGTATGCAAAAGCCATTAGAGCTTATAAAATCCTTAGTTTAAAATATCCAGAAAAAAGCGAGGATTTCGAAGTTAAAATCGAAGAGATAAAAGCACTTCAAAACAATTAATTAAAAGATTTTCATCAAAGTTTAAATTTACGACCAATAATATGCTTTGATATTTTTGAATATTTTATAAATATTTGCTTACTTTGCACACTAATTTGTAGAAAACAACAAAATGCAGACTTTTATATTTTTAATGGTAGTAATCATTGCGGTATGTGTCATTATCACTTTGGTGATTTTATCACAGAATCCTAAAGGAGGAGGTTTATCTTCAACTTTCGGAGGTTCAGGTGGCGGACAAATGTTCGGGGTTCAAAGAACGAATGAGTTTTTAGACAATGCAACTTGGACTTTGGCTGGATTGATCGTAGTTCTTATCATTACTGCAAATGTTTTAACTGAAAATCCACATTCAGTACAAGGAACAGAAATCGAAAGTATTCCTATGGATTTACCTGATTTCACACAACCGGCAGGAACAGATGCTGATACAGCGCCTGCGACTCCACCTACAGAATAAATATTTGAATAAATATCCTAAAATCCCTTATGACTTTCGTAAGGGATTTTTTTATTCCTCAATTTCAGCCTTATCCAAAGGACTTCCACAACTTTTACAAAAATTCGAATTCAACAAATGATTGTCGTCCTGACATTGTTTACAAACGATAGTACTTCTTACAACCGTTGAAGATTTCCTCAATTCTTTCAAAGTTTCAGCTGCAAAAATTCCCGTCGGAACAGCAATCACTCCATAACCAATGATCATCACTACAGACGCCAAAACTCGACCTAAAGTCGTCACAGGCGTGATGTCGCCATAACCAACAGTCGTCAAAGTTACTATCGCCCAATAAATACCTACAGGCATGGTGTTAATCATACTTTCTGGATGCCAACTTTCCACTACATACATAACTGATCCCAGAAAAACTCCTACCAGAGTCACGAAGGATAGAAAAACCACGATTTTTGTTCGACTGCTTTGCAACGCGATCAACAAAACATTTCCACCTCTCAAAAATTGAGTCAATTTGAAAATCCTGAAAATTCTGATCAAACGTAAAATTCTGATGCTCGATAAAAATTTTGTGGAAGGATAAAGTAAACCTAAGTAAGTTGGTATTATACTTAACAAATCGATTATTCCATAAAAACTAAAGAAATATTTCCAAGGCCTTCTTGTACTATACAACCTAAGCCCATATTCTAAAGTAAATAAAACCGTTATGATCCATTCGAAAACAACTAAAATTTTATGATGTTTTGCATTGATGGAAGGAACTGATTCAAGTGTAACCAAAAGTACGCTGATCAATATAAAAACCAATAAAAATACATCAAACAAACGCCCATGATAAGTATTGGCTCCAAAAATTACTTCGTAAATATCCTCTCTCCCTTTATTGCTTCTAAACCACTTCCAGAATATTCGAAATCTTTGTTTAATTGATTCTACCCATTTCATAGGCCTGTGTTTTATTAAACGAATGTAAACATTATTTGCGAAAAAATGCGGCAAATCATCAAAAGCTCCTATCATATATTATAATGAAATTCGTAATTTGGCTATTAAATTCTATTTCATGAAAAAAACTGTATTAATCAGCGGAGCTACAGGTATGATTGGTCGAAAACTTTCAAAACAATTGAAAGCACAAAATTATATCGTCAAAGAGCTTTCAAGAGAAAAGTCTGATCAATACTTCTATTGGAATCCAGAACGTGGAGAAATAGATGAAAGGGCATTGGAAAATGTGGATGCCATCATACATCTTGCAGGTGCTCCAATATCGAAACGCTGGTCAATTCCTTACAAAGTGAAATTGTACGATAGCCGAATCGAAAGTATGAAACTTCTACTCAAAACGGCTAAAAAAATCAATCAACCCATCAAAACTTTTATTTGTGCATCCGGCACAAACTATTACGGAACGATTACTACGAATGAAATCTTCACTGAAGACCATTCGATGGGTGAAGATTATTTGGCGAAATTATGTGGTAAAATCGAAGAAGTTGCAAATGAATTCCATGAAATCGGAAGTAGAGTTAGTATTGTTAGAACCTCAGCTGTTTTGTCTAACGATGGCGGAATGATCAAAGAACTTTTGCCTTTGGCAAAATCAAATATACTATCGCCTTTGGGCACAGGCAAACAAATTGTTCCTTGGATACACATCGATGATATCGCCAATATTTACATACATTTACTGGAAAATGAAAATCTAAACGGTGCTTTCAATGCAGTAGCCGATGAACAAATTACCAACAAAAAATTTACCAAAACTTTCATGAAACTTAAAGGCAAAAAGATAATTATGCCTAAAGTCCCTGCTTTTGTATTAAGAATTGTTTTGGGAGAAATGTCTTCAATCTTGTTGAAAGGAAGTGCAATTTCTAACGAGAAAATCAAATCGACTGGTTTTGAATTTAAATTCAAAAAACTAAAACCCTCACTTAGAAATTTAATCCGAAAAGAAAAAAAAGGTGAAACCAAAGATTAGTTTCACCTTTAAATTTATTAATTAACTTCTTTTCTTTCCAGAAGATTTTTATAAATCAATCCTCCAATTACACCACCAGCGATTGGAGCCAGCCAAAACAACCATAATTGTTGAAGTGCCTGACCTTGAACAAAAATTGCTTGAGAAGTTGAACGTGCAGGATTGACCGATGTGTTAGTGATTGGAATACTTATCAAGTGAATCAGAGTAAGCGCTAAACCAATTGCAATACCAGCAAATTTCGGATTTGAATGCTTAGAGGTTGCGCCCATAATAATGATTACAAAAAACGCAGTTAAAATAAATTCAGCCAAAAAAGCTGCCAACATACTGTAACTTCTATCTTGATAAACTGCCTGTTCATAAAAATTTGTTGCAAAGGCCCCACCTCCATCTGTTGTAAAAACACCTGCACCATTCAAAATCGCCCACAATGCAGTTGCTGC
>DEQC01000009.1:14646-47931 GCA_002359055.1 Flavobacteriales bacterium UBA3376
AATCCGAAAGAAACAGCTGGATTGAAATGTCCTCCAGAAATATGCCCTACAGCATATACCATCGTCAAAACGGTCAATCCAAATGCCAAAGAAACTCCTAATAAGCCTACTCCTAATTCTGGTACACCTGCCGCAAAGACAGCAGTACCACATCCGCCAAATACTAGCCAAAAGGTTCCGAAAACCTCAGCGAAATACTTTTTCATTATGTTTAAATTTTGGTTAATGAACAAATCTAATAATAGTTACTCAATAACCATATCCTCAAATGAAAAATAAGTCGTATAATTTTTCGAATTCAAATATTGAGAAGGATTTGAAAATGATGTCATTAGAACAAAATCTCCACCCCAAGCTCCAAGGCTTTTGACCTTTCCATCATGCTCTGAAAAATACAAATCTTTGACTTTTGAAAATCCGAGTTTTGATGCAATCAAATCTTCATGTGATTCAATTAAATTCTCAAACTCATCCAAAGTTTTGACTGATAAAATTTGAAGTGTCAATTCAGAGATTTTTTCTATCCACGCTTGATCTTTGGGTAAATTCTTATAAGTTTTAGAAACGCTAACTTGAGTATCTTGTTTTTGATTCAAATAAACAAAATACAAATGTTGGATAAAATCTGGTCGAAAATCAACTTTTTGAATATGTGGTTTTCCATTTTTGATTTGATACAAAATCGGTGAATCGATTCTCGCACAAGCTACATCATATCCACTTGTATTAAATGTCAACTGATTCAAATCAAAAGCATCGATTTCTGCAAATTGCGCCAACAAATCGATCAGAGTCGAACTGCTTCCTAAACCCCAATCTTTTGGAAATTCCAATTGTGTTTTACAATGAATATCCTGTTTTTGATCGGCAAAGAAATTTGGTTTGATTTGTTGTATTGCCTTGAAAATATCTAAAAGTCGCAATGCTAACTTTTCATCAGAACTTTCTACAAGCGAAAGAGTTTTTAAATCAAATACAGCTGAAAACCAAAGTTTTTCATCATGTAAAAAGGCTTCCCATTTCAATTTTTGGGAAGCCTCTTTGTTGTCAATATATTTTACTTCTAAAGTTTGTCCGAAACGAGTTGGAACCGCCAAAGCAATTGCACCATCAAGCACTGCATATTCACCTGAAATCAGCAATTTTCCATTGGCTCTGTACTTTTCCAATTCAATTAATTTATAAGTTAGCTGAACTCGTAACTGCTTCTCTATGAATTTTCTTAATCAAACCTTGCAAAGTGTTGCCTGGACCTACTTCAATAAATTCGGTAGCTCCATCAGCAATCATATTTCTAACCGACTGAGTCCATTTAACTGGTGCGGTAAGTTGGGCTATTAGATTCTTTTTGATTTCATTGGGATCAGTTACTGCAACTGTAGTTACGTTCTGATAAATTGGACAAATGGGTTGATTGAATTCAGTTTCTTGAATTGCTTCAGCCAATTCCTCTTCCGCTGGTTTCATCAAAGGTGAATGGAAAGCACCGCCTACAGGCAAAATCAAAGCTCTTCTAGCACCAGCTTCTTTCAACTGTTCACAAGCTTCTTCAACGGCAGGAATTTCACCTGAAATCACCAATTGACCAGGGCAATTGTAATTTGCTGCCACTACTACTCCATCGATTTCTTCACATACTTTTTCTACCACTTCATCTTCTAAAGCTAAAATCGCCGCCATAGTTGATTCTTGCATTTCACAAGCTTTTTGCATTGCCATCGCTCTTCTATAAACCAAGTTTAATCCTGATTCGAAAGTCAAAGTTTTATTGGCAACTAAAGCTGAAATTTCACCTAAAGAATGTCCAGCAACCATATCTGGTTTGAAATTTTCTAAGGATAAAGCCAAAATTACTGAATGTAAAAATACCGCTGGTTGAGTAACTTTTGTTTGCTTGAGTTCTTCGGTAGTTCCTTCGAACATTATCTTTGAAATTTCAAATCCCAATTGCTCGTCAGCTCTTTCAAAAAGCTCTTTGGCTAAAGTTGATCTCTCATATAAATCTTTTCCCATGCCCGTAAATTGAGCACCCTGACCAGGAAATACGTATGCTTTCATCTATAATATTTTAATCCAACAAAAGTAATTTATTTTTTTCACTTTGACCCATAAGTAAAGCTTAGGTTATGATTCATAGCTTTTACAACATCGATTAATCAATTATAAATCTTACTTTTTATCGTTTTCTCTCATTTTCGACAAAAACAGATAACGTTTAAAAACTGAGTGTGCATGTAATTTCGAAATGATATAACCTTCGTTTCCGTCCAAAATTCCTAACCTCATGACATAATGATGCATGAATCTATACCAAGGTTTCACCCAAAAATGGAACACATTTGGTTTCAATCCTCTGGCATGTAATTCTCTTGCTCTTAAATGAGAATATTGGGTCAACTTTCGGTCATATTCTTCAACTGAAAAATAAGAATAATGGTCCAAACGATTTTGTAAATGTTTAACACTTCCTTTGCTATCAATCAATTCATGAACCAGCCTTCCTTCACCATATCTGTTCTTAGATTTTTTGAACAAACGAATTACTTTATCGTTTTGCCAACCAGAATATTTCACATATTTATCCATAAAGAAAAAACGCCTATACACAAAAAACGCATCGGCTTCATCCTTCTCTATTTCATCCAGCATCTCAAATATCAAAGCTTTAGGAATTCGCTCATCTGCATCAAAAAAAGTTACCCATTCATTTTTGGCTTGATCGATTGCGAAATTTTTCTGTGCAGTAAAATTGTCGAATTTGCGAACGATAAACCTCACTTTTGGATGTTTTTTTGCTATTTCAGCTGTACTGTCCGTACTTTCAGAATCAACTATTACAATTTCATCAGCATACCAAGCTTCGTCTAAAAATTTCTGAATATTTCTCTCTTCATTTCGAGTGATTAACAAAGCAGAAATCTTAGGTAATTCTTTGGTAGGATCGAGTGTGTCAATTTCTCCAAAATTATTTTGTAAAAATTTATCACACTCTTCTCTGACGTAATTATACGTCAGCTGTTTATAATAGATATGTGCATTTTTGTGCAATTTCTTTTCGGAAGTTGTGTCGACCGCTCTTTTATTTAAATCTTGAAAATGTACACTCATATGTTTGATTCCATCCTCAAAACATCCCCAATCGACCGGAAATTTATGTGGTGAATAAATACTAAATGTAGGTTTATCCAAAGCTTTGGACATATTGATTCCACCACCTTCATTACCGACAAAAGCGTCACAATGGTAGAGAATCTTTAGAAACTCTCTAACATTTGCTCCTATCAATTCTGGGTAAATTTTATCTAGATTAGGTAAACCTGAAATGATTTTATCAACTGTTGATTGTTGACTAGGAATATAATTGAACAAAATATTGAATTCATAATGTTTTTGGATGTGCGCAATCAACTGAATCATGTATTGAATCGGCCAAGATTTGTCTTCACCACTCCCTAAAATTCCTATCATCAAAGTTTTTCGGTTCGGATTCAAATTGGCTTGTGTCAAAATTTCTTTTCCTTCTTCAATTTCCTCTTCGGTCAAATAAATTTTCGGATGAAGCGCTAAACTCAAATTATTCTTGTTCAATGGACCGACCAATGAAACTCTGTTGTCAATTGCTGTACAACAAGTTGTATCTGAAGGAGTTTTCAACTTTTTAACCACATCTGTATAAATGTGTTTGAAAAGTGGTTTATCATAACTAATTCTCCTTTCGGCTTTGGATTTTAAAGTAATGAAACGACTTTGCAATTTGGCATATGGATCGATCACTATATCGTATTTTGAATCTCTGATTTGATTCGCGTATTGATTCAAAACTCTTATTTCTTTTAACTTTTTATCATTGAAAGAAATCACTTTATCGATGTATGGATTGTTCTCCAAAACTGCAACCGCAGGTTCATAACAAAACATATGAACTTCTATTTCAGGCTCAATTCTCTTTAAATTCTCAGCTATAACTGAAGATGTCAATACATCTCCGATGAATTTATTTTGTATGATTAGCGCTTTTTTCAATACTTAGTAATTGTGGTTCTGTTCTTAATTATTCTATTATTATATTGTTGAATATAAGCTTTGATTTTCTTTTCTAAAAAATCTTTTGGATAATCTTTTAATTCTGTTTGCAACAATTTATCGACCGACGAATCGCTTACTTTTAAAATCTTCTGACCATCAAAACAAACATAATAATTATCTATGATGAAATGATACAAACCTTCGTTGAAATTCGCAACCATTCGACCTTCATTTTGATGAGGAATGTTGGCATATGAAATGAATTCCCCTGTATAATTTAAATGCTGAAGAATTTCTGGTAAAATATCAATTTGACTCATCAACTTTGAATTTGTTCCTTTAAAATCTTCATTTCCAACATCCAAAACCATAATTGGAATTTTATATGAACCTAAAGGATTCAAATAGTACAAATCACGCTTATCATCACTCGAAGTATGATCGGCTGTAATAACGAACAAAGTATTTTCATACCAATCGGTTTTTTTCGCTGATTCAAAAAACTTTTTCAATGCATAATCTGTATAAGCTACCGTTTCATGAACCAATCGATTTCCTTTTGGAAATTTCCCTTCATAACGATCGGGAACTCTGAATGGATTGTGTGAAGAAATCGTAAAAATGGTCGAGAAAAATGGTTGGGGCAATTTGACCATTTGACGAACTGAAAATTGCAAAAACTCTTCATCATAAATTCCCCAAACGCCATCTTCTGCTTCTGAATGATTGCCATCGTATTCGTCTTTTCCAAAATAATTATCAAAAGATGCTATGGTTGAAAATTGATGAAAGTTTTGACTTCCATTGAATGCACCATGAAAAAAAGAAGTTTCATAACCCTCATTTTTCAAAACTTTATTGAATCCATCCACCTCATTGAACGAATATGGAGAAGAAATATAAGAAGTTTCCATCAGATTAGGAATCGACAAAATCGTAGAAGGAACAGCGTCAATTGAACGACGTCCGTTGGCATAGGCATTAGTAAAATACATGGAGGTCGTGGACAATGAATCTAAAAATGGTGTCAATTTTCGGCCTTCAAATTCTAAAAACAAATTCTCTTCACCGAAACTTTCTAAAATTATTAAAACAATATTCTTCTTCTCAAATTCAGTTTCAGCGTTTAATTCAATAATTGGTTGATAGATTTTATTTAATTCACTTTCCGAATAGTAATTCAATTCTTTTAAATTATCGCTCTTGAACATAGTTTTCAAAATCGAAAATGGTGTATTTAAAACCAAAGGTGTATTGACCGAAGAATCGCTATAGCGAATCGCATCGACCAATTTAATTGGATTACGCTGTAAACCACCTCTACCAAAAATTATAACCAATCCAACAGAAAATAAAAACACCAAATAAGGAATAGATTTTCTATATCCTTTAAAAGGTCGATTGTTTTTGATTTTATTTGATTTGAATTGAGGAGTTAGCTTCCAAAATCCTATAATTGTAATTACAAAAGTCAAAACTATCCACCAATAATCCTTTAGGAAAACAGGAATTAATCGCACCAAATCAGCTTGCATACCCGATGCTGTAATCAACGAAAATGTACTTCGCCTTGAAGTAAATTTAAAATATTCAACATCGATAAAATTAGTAGCTATAAAAATGATGTTGATCAATACAAACAACACTTTCAGAACGGACTGATAAATCGGTTTGTACTTAAAGTTTCCTGGAATTGTATGAGCGATTATAATGAGTGCATTCGTGAAAAAAATTGCCGAAAGATCAAATCGAATTCCACCTAAAAATTCAAGAATTCCAGCGGATTGAAATACAAATGAATTGTTCAAATAAAAAAACAAACGACTCAGCTGATAGATTATCAATACCAGCATAAGTCGTTTGAATAAAACTATTATGTTTAGCCAATAATTGTTCATAGAAAGTTACACAGAGACATTATGCTCTCTTAGAGCATCATTTAATGAAGTTTTCTTGTCAGTACTTTCTTTTCTTTGTCCAATGATCAACGCACATGGCACTTGATAATTTCCAGCAGGAAACTCTTTGGTGTAACTTCCTGGAATTACCACTGAACGAGGAGGAACTTCACCCTTCAATTCTATAGGTTGACTTCCAGTTACATCTATGATTCTTGTCGATGCCGTCAAAACTACATTGGCACCCAACACAGCTTCTTTTCCAACTCTTACTCCTTCCACTACTATACAACGCGAACCAATGAAAGCATTGTCTTCGATGATTACTGGCGCAGCTTGCAAAGGCTCCAACACTCCACCAATTCCTACTCCTCCACTCAAATGAACATTCTTTCCGATTTGCGCACAACTTCCAACTGTCGCCCAAGTATCCACCATCGTTCCTTCATCTACATAAGCTCCGATGTTTACATAAGAAGGCATCAAAATAACACCTTTAGATACATAAGATCCATAACGTGCGATGGCATGAGGAACTACTCTTACTCCCTTTTTTGCATAATTCTTCTTTAAAGGAATTTTATCGTGAAACTCAAATATCCCAACTTCTGTCGTTTCCATTTGTTGAATCGGAAAATACATAACTACAGCTTTCTTCACCCATTCATTGACTTGCCAACCTCCTTCTGTTGGTTCAGCAACCCTCAATTTCCCTGTGTCCAACAAATCGATAACCTCTCTGATCGATGCTTGAGTATCGATATTTTTCAATAAATCACGGTCGCTCCACGCGCGTTCTATAATATTTTGAAGTTCTTTCATTGCAAAGATTTTAATGCCTACAAAACTACATCTTTAATTTTAATGTTAGAAATTCTTAACAATCCGAATTCATGTTAAGATTTGATAAATAGATTACCTTTGCAATATGTCAAGAATACTCGCCATAGATTACGGAACCAAAAGAACAGGAATTGCTGTTACTGATGAACTGCAAATCATCGCTACAGCTCTCGATACAGTTGAAACTCAAAAGATTCATGATTTCCTGAACAAATATTTAGCTGAAAATAATGTACAAGAAATCGTCGTCGGTTTACCTGTTCGTATGCATGGTGAAATTGGGCAATTGGAAACTGAAATTCAAAAATTCATTCAAAAATTTTCTCAAAATCATCCGAACATTCCGGTTTTTAGAGAAAATGAAATGTTCACTTCCAAATTGGCTTCGCAAACTATCTTACAGTCGGGTGCTAAAAAGAAAAAAAGACAAGACAAAGCCTTGATCGATAAAATAAGCGCAACTATCATTCTTCAATCGTATATGGAAACCAAAGGGAAATGAATTTAAAATTCAACTCTTAAATCCACAGAATTTAATTTTCAAGTTTTATCTTTGCACAAAATTTATTCAATGGTTTTACCAATTAGAGCCTACGGAGACCCAGTTCTGAGACAAAAAGCTAAAGACATAGACAAGGATTATAAAAACCTTGATCAATTAATAACCAATATGTTCGACACCATGAAAGATGCTTATGGTGTTGGACTTGCAGCCCCTCAAATCGGTTTACCTATCCGACTTTTTGTGATCGATTTGACTCCATTTACAGAGGACGAAGAATATGAAGATATAGCCGATGAATTAGCGACTTTCAAAAAAGTTTTCATCAATGCAAAAATCACCAATAAAGAGGGTGAAGAATGGAAATTTAACGAAGGTTGTCTGAGCATTCCTGGCGTGAGAGAAGATGTCAGTCGTCCGGAAACAATTTATATAGAATATTTTGATGAAAATTGGGAGTTCCATAAGGAAGAATTTTCAGATATTCGCGCCCGTGTTATTCAACATGAATATGACCATATCGAAGGAAAATTGTTCACTGATTATTTAACACCATTTAAAAGAAAATTAATTCAAGGAAAATTAAAAAATATTTCAAAAGGGAAAGTAAACGTTGATTATCAAATGCAATTCCCTAATTAATTGAAAAACAAAAAACATGGATTTAACGAAAATTATTTCAATTTCAGGAATGCCAGGCTTGTATAAATTAGTGGCTCAAGCCAAAGGTGGTTTTATTGTAGAGGATTTAGAAAAAGGAAGAAAAACAACTATTTCAGCTCAGAAAAATGTTAGCTTATTGGAAAATGTTGCCATTTACGGAATAGCAGAAGAATACCCACTGAAAGATGTATTCACTCGTATTTACAATAAAGAAAACGGTGGCCCAGCCATCAGCCATAAAGAATCAAGTGAAAAGCTAAGAGAATACATGGAAGAAATTTTGCCAGAATATGACGAATCAAGAGTTTATAATTCTGACTTGAAAAAATTATTCCAATGGTACAACCTTCTACAAAGCAAAGATTTGATAACTCCAGCTCCAGAAAATTCTGAAGAAAATCTTGAAGAAGTTCAAACCAAAGAAGATACAGTAGAAGAAAATTCAAACGATCAAAACCAAGAATAAAATAAATCCAATGAATTCACGCAAAAAACAACTCAAAGCTTTCAACAGACTGTTGGACATCATGGACGATTTGCGTGAAAAATGCCCTTGGGATAAAAAACAAACCATGAAATCGCTCAGATACCTCACTATCGAAGAGGTGTATGAGTTGTCCGATGCGATTTTAGAAAATGATAAAACCGAAATTATGAAGGAATTGGGCGACCTTTTCCTTCATTTGGTTTTTTATTCGAAAATAGCTTCTGAAACCAATGACTTCGATGTAGCTGATGTACTGGATTCCGTTTGTGAAAAGTTAATTTATAGACATCCACATATCTATGGCGATGTGAAAGTGGCAAACGAAGAAGAAGTCAAACAAAATTGGGAAAAACTCAAATTAAAAGAAGGAAAAAAATCCGTATTGAGTGGAGTTCCTAACTCACTCCCGGCCGTTGTCAAAGCTTATAGAATTCAAGAAAAAGTAAAAGGCGTTGGTTTTGAATTTGAAAATTCTGATGATACTTGGGCTAAAGTTCAAGAAGAAATCAATGAGTTCAAAGCTGAAACTGATCAAAATAAAAGAGAGGAAGAATTTGGAGATGTATTATTCTCATTAATCAATTACGCCAGATTTACAGGAATCAATCCTGAAGACGCTTTGGAAAGAACCAACAAAAAGTTCATCAATCGATTTCAACAAATCGAAGAATTGGCTGAAAAACAGGGAAAAAACATCTCTGAACTCACTTTAGAAGAACAAAATCAGTTGTGGGAACAAACCAAAAAGAGTTAACATCCAACTTTTAATGTTAAAAACTATATTATCTTTTTTTATGCTCAACAATCCCATTAAGTTTGGCGCTTAAATTTTAAGAAAAGATATATGAAGAAATTTTACTTTTTAGGCTTGGCGTTGGCATCGAGCTTTGTAATTTCACAAGAAACAATTTCCTTTGAAGCAAGTGAAGGATTTGAACTCGGAACCCTCCACAACCAAAACGGCTGGACGGTAACCGAAGGTAGCGACGGTTTTTTGGCCAATCAAATTATTACAGACGAAAATGCTTCGGACGGAAGTTTTTCATTTAAAAATTCTTACGAATCTGATTTTGATTTCCAATGGTTCCCAATTTTCGGTGCCGCGAAGGAATTCGACACTCAATTTTCCAATGAAAACTTCAGTATTTCCTATGATATTTTGGTAACCGAACAAATGGGTGCCGACTTTGAGTTTACGATTTTTTCAAAAGACGAACTTGACGAATATTATCCGATTGCTGGTGTAGGAATGGAATACCAGGGCAATATGTACGTGATCAACAGTATCGATTACGGTTATGATACGGTGGGAAATGTGACTTGGGAAGCAAACCAATGGTACAACATCAAAGTAGAAGTGACGCCGGAAACACTGAATTATTTTCTAAATGATGAATTGGTGTACACCGGCGAAAATTACAATTCCGTGGACATAGCCGGTTTCAATATGTTGCACAACAATTATGGCGGAAGCGCTTTTTACGACAATTTCCTAATCTCAACCGAAAATATGAATGTAAATGACTTGATATCAAATAGTTTAAAAGTCTATCCAAATCCTGTCAAAGATATTCTAAACATCGAAATTCCATCGAATAAAAAAATCAAAGACATTGATATCTTCTCTTTAACCGGAGAAAAACTGATGCATTCTGCTGCGGTTGAAAGTTTAAATCTAAATCAACTTTCCAAAGGAATTTATATTCTAAAAGTTACTACCGAAAACGGTCAGATTTTGACACAGAAAATCATAAAACGTTAGTTAATATTCATAAATGCTATACAAACTCCTTCTTCCTGAAGGAGTTTTTTTTATACAGTTCCTTCCTGTTAAAGCTTTGTTAAACCCGGTTTCAACTCCCAACTAATTCTTAACTTTGCATTTATTTTCAAGCCATTATGCAATTCAAAATCCATTCGGAATTTCAACCGAGAACGTTATTATTATGAAAATTCATTGTTTAATAATTTATATTTTAATCTTCCCTATTTTATCCTATTCACAAGAACTTCTTGAAGATAATCCAAATTGGTCAAAATATTCAAAAGTGATTGAAGTCAATCCTGAGTTTAAAGATTCAAAAAGCGTATATATCTTGGAAGATGGAAAGGTAATTAAGACTCAAAACTTTATAAAAGATTCTTTAGTTTATTCTGAAACCTACATTTATGACAAGCAGAACAATGTAGAAATGATTATCAAGGATCTAAGGAAGGATACTATCAAATTATATAATCAATATCCATTCGGTGATTTATTAGAATATGATAAAGATTTTTACTACAGCTATAATAAAAACGGAAAATTAGTCTCTAAATGGAAAGAAGGATTTCTCCCTTCAATAAGCTATTCATATAATGAAACTGAACTAATAGATCAGATTGTCTCAATAGAATTGACAAGTCATGGTTTTCTACAGAGAACAACATCCTTTTTAAAATATAATAAATGTAATAATGTTATTGAGTCCAAGTCAGTAAAAGAAAAAGCCCAGTCCATTTCTCAAAAAAATGAACCCGATTTAGACAATGCTAAAATCTCCCAATACGTTTATAAATACAACAACCGAGATTGTATCTGGACTAAAAAATACTTAGTTGAAAACGGCAAGAAAAAATTAATTTCTACTCGAAAATTGATAAAACCAAAATAACCTCTTAAAACTTTTCAGGTTTTTAAAACCTGTCAGGTTTGCGTAACTTTGCATTTATTTTCAAGCCATTATGCCATTCAAAATCCATTCGGAATTTCAACCCACCGGCGATCAGCCCAAAGCCATCGAAACTTTGTCCAAAGGAATTATTTCCGGAGACAAATACCAGACGCTTTTGGGTGTTACTGGTTCTGGAAAGACTTTTACCATTGCTAACGTTGTTCAAGAAGTACAACGCCCAACTTTGGTATTGGCGCATAATAAGACTTTGGCCGCTCAGCTATATATGGAATTCAAAGAATTCTTTCCGAACAATGCGATTGAATATTTCGTTTCTTATTATGACTATTACCAACCCGAAGCTTATGTTCCTTCCATTGGTTTGTACATAGAGAAAGATTTATCTATCAACGAAGAAATTGAGAAGTTGAGGTTGAGTACGACTTCTTCCTTACTTTCGGGCCGAAGAGATGTTTTGGTAGTTGCATCAGTTTCTTGTTTGTATGGAATTGGAAATCCTACAGAATTTCACAAAAACATCATTGAATTAGAAACAGGACAAGAAATTAGTCGAACCAAATTTCTTCAAAACTTAGTCAGTTCATTGTATTCGAGAAGCGCCGATGAATTTGGACGAGGAATGTTCAGGGTAAGAGGCGATGTCACAGATGTTTTCCCTGCCTATTCAGATCAAGCCATCAGGGTTCACTTTTTTGGAGATACGATTGAAGAAATTGAAACCATAGATCCTGGAACTGGGAAAGCAATCAATTCATTGGATAAAATCAATCTATTTCCAGCAAACTTATTTGTCACATCACCCGACGCTTTGAATAGAGCCATCAAACAAATCCAAATCGATTTAGGCAAACAAGTGGCGTATTTTCAAGAAATCGGAAAAACTTTAGAGGCCAAACGTCTCAAAGAAAGAACCGAATTCGATGTTGAGATGATGAAGGAATTGGGGTATTGTTCTGGAATTGAGAATTATTCTCGTTATTTAGATGGTCGTTTGCCAGGCACTCGTCCTTTCTGTTTATTGGATTATTTTCCAGATGATTATTTAATGGTCATAGACGAATCTCACGTGACCATTCCGCAAGTTCATGCAATGTATGGGGGCGATAGAAGTAGAAAAGAAAATTTGGTTGAATATGGATTTAGGTTGTCAGCAGCTTTGGACAATCGACCATTGAAATTTGAAGAATTCGAAGATTTACAAAATCAAGTCATTTATGTTTCGGCCACTCCTTCGAACTACGAATTAGAAAAATCTGAAGGTGTAGTCGTTGAGCAAATCATTCGCCCGACAGGATTGTTGGATCCTATCATAGAAATTCGACCTTCATTGAATCAAATGGATGATTTAATGGAAGAAATTCAAAAACGTGCGGAAATAGATGAAAGAACTCTTGTAACAACTTTGACCAAAAGAATGGCAGAAGAACTGACCAAATATCTCATGCGTTATGGCGTAAGAACTCGTTATATACATTCGGACATTGACACATTGGAAAGGGTTCAAATCATGCAAGATTTACGAGCAGGATTGTTCGATGTATTGGTTGGAGTTAACTTATTGAGAGAAGGATTGGATTTACCTGAAGTATCTTTGGTAGCAATTTTAGATGCTGACAAAGAAGGTTTTTTAAGAGATCATCGTTCATTGACTCAAACTTCGGGAAGAGCTGCAAGAAATCTCAATGGAAGAGTAATTATGTACGCCGATAAAATCACTAAGTCCATGCAAAGAACCATCGATGAAACCGAAAGAAGGCGAGAAATACAAATCAAATACAATCAAGACCACAACAAGAAACCTGAGGCTTTGAACAAAAAAATAACAGTCATTAATACCAAGGCTGAGCAGTTTGAAATCAATCCGTATGAACAGAAACCTTTGCATATCGTTGCCGCGGAACAAAAAGAAAAGTATGGAAAAATGTCTGAAGAGCAGAAAAATGAAAAATTAAATGAGTTGCAAAAATTGATGGAAAGTGCTGCTCAAAAATTGGATTTCATTGAAGCTGCGAAATACAGAGATATGATCAAAGAATTGAAAGAATTATCGGATCAATAAGCAAAGATAAACCTATGTTAAAAATTCCTTTTTTCAAACAAATTTCATTGAGGCTTTTCCTTTTACCTATTCTTATTACGACCTTTGCAAATCCTTAAAAAATAAAACATGAACAAAGGATTATTGGCATTAGCATTTGGTGGAATGGCAATTGGGATGACAGAATTCACGATGATGGGAATTCTTCCAGACATTGCTCAAGATTTAGAAGTTTCAATTCCTAAAGCTGCCAATTTGATAGCTTTATATGCTTTGGGAGTAGTTGTTGGCGCACCGACTTTGATTTTATTTTCAAATAAATATCCACCTAAAACCATGTTGATGATTTTGATGTTGATGTTTGTATTGTTCAACGGTTTATTTTCCATTGCGCCTTCCTATTCAACTTTATCCATTTCAAGATTTGCAGCGGGATTACCACACGGAGCCTTTTTTGGAGTAGGTTCGGTAGTTGCAACCAATTTGGCGAAAAAAGGAAAAGAAGCACAAGCTATTGCAATAATGTTTACAGGAATGACACTTGCTAATTTGATTGGCGTTCCCATAGGCACTTATGTCGGACACAACTTCTCTTGGAGAATTACTTATGGAATCATTAGTTTATTAGGTCTAATTACATTTTTCGCTTTATTATTTTGGATGCCAAAAGTTCATCAAAAATCAAAAACCAATTTATTCAAACAATTGGGTTATTTCAAAAGATGGCAATCTTGGTTATTAATAGCGATTATTTCTATAGGAACTGGAGGTTTATTTGCTTGGATTTCCTTCATTGCTCCTTTGGTAACAGAGATTTCAGGAGTTCATCCCAACCGAGTTTCTATCATCATGGTTTTGGTTGGACTTGGTATGGTGATTGGAAATTTGTTGGGAGGTAAATTGGCTGATACCATCAATCCAATCAAAGCCACTATTATCAATTTTTCGGCCATGGTGATTTGTTTGATAGTCGTTCACTTTACTGCTCAGTATCATAGTATGGCTTATGTCATGGCATTTGTCACTGGAATGATTTCATTTTCTGTAGGAACGCCCATTCAAATGATGCTAATTCAAGATGCTAAAGGTGCTGAAACCTTTGCAGCTTCAGCTGGACAAGCGAGTTTCAATTTAGGAAACACTTTGGGTGCTTATTTCGGTAGTGTTCCTATCACTTTGGGATTTGCTTACGATACTCCTGTTTTGGTCGGAGCTGGTATGGCTTCCATAGGTGTCATGTTGACTTATGCTTTTTTGAAAGTTAAATCGAATGCAACTAAGACTGCTTAATGGCGAATTCCATGATGAAAATAAATATTGCCATACATAAAACGAAGTAAGCAAAACCTTGCTTCAATCGCGTGGGATCTATGTATTTGGATAAATTCCCTCCGATTATAATTCCTATAAATGAAATCGATACAAAACTCAATAAAAAAGCCCAATCGATTGTCATATAAAAGAAATCTCCGCCGAAAAATCCTATCAAACTATTCATACAAACTATTACCATAGACGTACCCACAGCTTCTTTGATGGGTAATTTAGAAATCAACATCAAAGCGGGAACCATCAAAAATCCTCCTCCTGCTCCTACCAATCCCATAAATAATCCTAAAGAAAATCCTTCGGTGATAATGAGTGGATGAAATTTAATTCCTCCGTTGGATGGTTTTTTAATAGTTGTTTTGGATTGAAATGCCATCGTATAAAAAGCGATTAACATCAGAAAAGCAAACAAACCAAATATGAACATTCGCCTACTAACCACAAAACCAAACACTTCAAACAAATCATCCGGCATCAATGGCAACAAAACCCTTCTCGAAAACAATACACCAAATATGGCTGGAATTCCAAAATATAATATCAAACTTACATTGACCATTTTGGCGCGCATCACTCTTATACTTCCCAAAATCGCCGTAACTCCTACGATAAATAGTGAATATGCTGTTGCTGTTTTCTCATCATATTTGAATAAATAAGCCAAAATTGGAACGGATAAAATAGAACCTCCACTTCCGGTCAAACCCATGACCATACCGATGAACAAAGCTCCGAAGTATCCTATAATTTCTACTAAAGTCATGCGTCTTCATTTTGAATTGATAACTCCAACCATCGCATTTCTTTCTCTTCTAATTCAGCCATCACCTCTTCCAAAGTTTCACTAATTTTCTGAATCTCCTCAAATTCTAAATCGCCTTGAGACAATTGTTCAGTGAGTTTTTCCTTTGAAGCTTCTAATTCCGAAATTTCTTTTTCCAAAGAATCATATTCCCTTTTCTCTTTATAACTCAATCCTTTGGATATAGATTTCGGTTTCTCAATCGGTTTTTCGACAGCTCTTTCAAGCTCTCTCTTTGCATTTTCTTGCTCTTGTTGAAGCAAATAATATTCGGTATAATTTCCTAAAAACCAATCGATTTTGCCATCTCCTTCAAAAACCATAATTTCATCGACCACCTTGTCCATAAAATATCGATCGTGACTTACCACCAGCAAACAACCTTGATAATCATTCAGAAAATTTTCTAAAACGGTCAAAGTCGGTAAATCTAAATCATTGGTCGGTTCATCTAAAATCAAAAAATTAGGATTTTGAAATAAAATAGATAACAATTGCAAACGCTTCTTTTCACCTCCACTCATCTTAGCAATTTGAGTATATTGTTGATCGGAATTGAATAAAAACATCTCCATGAATTGAGATGCTGAAATATATTTACCATTGGACAAAGGAAATGATTCTGCCAATTCTTTCACAAAATCAATCGCTCTCATCTCTTCATCAAAACGAATTCCTTCTTGTTTGAAATGACCGATTTTCAGAGTTTCACCTATTTCGATTTCACCAGAATCCGGTGATTCAATTCCCTCCAAAATCCTTAAAAAAGTAGTTTTACCCACACCATTTTTCCCTATAATTCCAATCTTATTTCCTCTTCCAAAGAGATGAGAGAAATCTTTTAAAATTATTTTATCACCAAATCTTTTGGATACATTTTTCATTTCGATGATCTTTTTGCCCAAACGCGTCATCTGCATATCGAGCTTGATCTCTTCCGTATTGATTTTCTGGTGGGCTTTCTCTTCGGTTTCATAAAAAGCATCGATTCGACTTTTGGATTTTGAAGTTCTTGCTTTTGGCTGACGTCTCATCCATTCCAACTCTTTTCTATATAAATTTTGAGCTTTATCGATTTGAGCCAATTGATTTTCAATTCGAATGGCTTTGTTGGTCACATACACTTGATAATCTCCATTGTGAACATAGATTTGTCCATCGTCCATTTCTATGATTTTGGTACAAATCGCATCTAAAAAATATCGATCATGCGTAACCAGAATCATGGTTTTATTTTCTTTGTTGAGAAAATATTCCAACCATTCGACCATTTCAATATCTAAATGATTCGTAGGTTCATCCAAAATCAATAAAAGATGACCACTTTCTAAACTGACATCGATTAAAAACTTTGCCAAAGCAATTCTTTTTCTTTGACCTCCAGAAAGTTTCCCAATTTTTTGTTGAAGAAAATCGGTTTTCAATTTGTTCAAAATCTCTTGAATAATCGGTTCTACTTTCCAAGCATCCAAATTATCCATTTGCTCCATCAACTCCATCAACTTAGGACTCGAAGGATCATTCTGAACCAAGTCTTCATATTGTCTTATAACATCTAATACCGGATTGGAATGTTTGAAAATATAATCCCCTGCAATTGCCTCTTCATCAAAAGCATCGCTTTGTTCAAACATCAAAACTTTTACATCTCGGTTGAAATGTATTTCTCCTGAATCTTGTGTTTCTTTGCCCGCCAAAATTTTTAGAAGTGTAGATTTTCCACTTCCATTTTTAGCTACCAAAGCAATTTGATCGCCTTCGTTGACATGAAAACTCACATCAGAAAAAAGCTTGCGAACACCATAGGATTTCGAAAGATTTTCAGTGGTTAAATAATTCATTTGTGTGTTTGTAAATCTTAGGCAATTTATGAAAAAAGTAGCAGCTTATTAAATGTAAAACAATTCTTCCTCAATCAATTTTCTAATGATTTATAAGCCTTGAATAAAATTTCATCTGCCAGAATTACATTTTCTATTTTTTTTGTTTTAATCAAATATACTTATATATTGTGCCTTTCTCTAACTATTAAAAATAATATCATGAAAAAGATTTCATTAATTTTTACTTTAATTATTTCTACTATTTTTCTGTCATGCTCGAGCGATGACGACAACAATTCACATGGAAACTCAGAATTAGGATCGGTTACAATTACCCTAAGTGGTGATTTAGAAGGTACGAGAACTGGATTTGCCGATTTTCATTTACAAGAAGTTGGTTCAGTTCATTCTTGGAGTTTAAGTTTTTACGATTACAATCCTCAAACTTTTAGTTCGAGCTTGATGATAGCTGGTTTAGGAGGAGTCTCAAAACCTACACCAGGTACTTATGAAATCGGGTTTGCCGCAAATGACCCCAATGTTTTCTTTGGTTCATTTGTTAACATTGAAAATAACGATTTTGGAAATGCTGTTGAATACAACACTTTTGAAAGCAATGGTACACTTACGATTGAAACTTCTACGGACGAAAGAGTTACTGGACATTTCGAATATACAGCTCACACAGAAGATGATATGGGCAATATTTCAGGAACGATAAATGTATCTGGAAGCTTTGACGCGAAGAAGCGCATATCTCTTGAAGATTAATTCTACAATTAACTATAAATGTTTTGACAGCGTGGTATTGATGCCACGCTATTTTTATTTAAAAAATCAATTGAAATTCAATCTAATGAATTTTGCATAGTTTTTCGAAGAGTTTTAAAAGCTTAGAATTTTATTATCGAGCTATTTTTTCGGATTTTTGCGAATCATAACTTCGAATCAATGAAACTCTGTATAGCTGAAAAACCAAGTGTAGCAAGAGATATAGCCAAAGTTTTGGGAGCAAACACCCGAAAAGATGGATATATGGAGGGCAATGGATATTGGGTGACTTGGACTTTTGGGCATTTATGTACATTGAAAGAGCCCCATGATTATCATCCAAGTTTGAAATATTGGAGTTTAAATACTCTTCCCATTATTCCTGAGAAATTTGGAATTAAACTCATCGAAAACAAAGGAGTTGAAAAACAATTCAAAACCATAGAAAAATTGGTCAATGAATGTTCTGAGGTGATCAATTGTGGGGATGCTGGACAAGAAGGAGAAGTCATTCAAAGATGGGTTTTGCACAAAGCTGGTTGCAAAAAACCTATCAAGAGACTATGGATTTCATCATTGACCGAAGAAGCTATCAAAGAAGGTTTTGCTAATTTAAAACCTGCTGAAAACTATCAAAATTTATATACTGCTGGAAATGCTCGTGCCATAGGTGATTGGTTATTGGGAATAAATGCTACTCGTTTGTTTACTAAAAAATTTGGTGGCAACAAAACTGTACTTTCGATAGGTAGAGTGCAAACACCTACTTTGGCAATGATTGTTCAAAGACAAAAAGAAATCGATGCCTTCCAATCGGAAGATTATTGGGAATTAAAAACCAATTATAGAGAAGTCGTTTTCAATGCGGATATCGAAAGACTAAAATCTGCTGAAAAAGCCAATGATGGATTGGAATATCTTAAAAAATTTCCATTTGAAATCATAGCTTTTGAAATCAAAGAAGGCGTTGAGCGAAATCCAAGACTGTTCGATTTGACAGCTTTGCAAGTAGAAGCCAACAAAAAGTTTGGTTTTACGGCAGAAAACACTTTAAAATACGTTCAAAGTTTATACGAAAAGAAAAACGTAACTTACCCAAGAGTTGACACTACATATTTATCGGAAAATCTACATCCAAAAGTCGGTGGAATTTTACAAAACATGCAGTTTTACTCGGATTTAACCGCTCCGATTTTGCAAAAACCGATTCCGAAAAGCAAAGCAGTTTTTGACGACAGCAAAGTGACGGATCATCACGCGATAATTCCAACCGAAGTACAACCATCTCCAAGTTTGAGTCGAGAAGAGAAATTGATTTATGATTTAATCGCCAAACGCTTCATAGCTGTATTTTACCCAGAATGTAAAATATCGAATACTTTGGTCGAAGGGAAAGTTGGGGAAATCATTTTCAAAACCAAAGGAAAACAAATCTTAGATGCAGGATGGAGAGAGGTTTATGCCAAGGATAAAAAAGACGAAGACGACAAAAACAAAGAAGATGAACAAACACTACCCATGTTTGAAGTGGGAGAAAGCGGACCTCATGAACCTTTTGTACATCAAGGAAAAACCACTCCACCTAAGCCATATACAGAAGCGAGTTTACTGAGAGCGATGGAAACAGCTGGACGTCAAGTCGAGGATGAAGAGTTGAGAGAAATGATGAAAGGCAATGGAATTGGGAGGCCATCAACCCGAGCCAATATCATTGAAACACTTTTTAGGAGAAAATACATTGAGAAAAAAAGGAGAAATATTTTCGCTACTTCAACAGGGATTGAACTCATTGACACCATAGAAGATGAACTATTGAAAAGTCCTGAGTTGACGGGTGAATGGGAATTAAAGTTGAGGAAAATAGAAAAAGGCGAATATGAAGCGGATAAATTCAAGGAAGAATTGATGAAAATGGTTTGGGAGTTGACTCAAAAAGTGATGAGTGGTCAATCCAAAGTTATTTTGGTCGAAGAAAAACCTAAGAATAAAACGAAAGCTACTAAAACCAAGAAAAAATCAATTGTTTGGGAAGAAATCAATTGCCCAAAATGTAAAAATCATCAATTGATCAAAGGAAAAACAGCCATAGGTTGTAAAAATTTCAAACAATGTAGTTTTAAAATTCCATTTGAAATATTTGGGAAGAAGTTGACCGAAAAACAACTATCGGATCTCGCCACAAAAGGGAAAACTTCAAAATTGAAAGGATTTAAAACCCATCCGAATGAATTGACTGAAGGTGTACTACAATTGAATGAAACATTTGAAATTGAATTAAAATAAAAAACGCTTCCATTTTGGAAGCGTTTTACTTAAGTACAACAACCGAATTTATTCAGTTGGCTTATCAATTATCTTTATTATCCGAAGGTTTAGATTTTCTTTCTGGCTTAGGAATAGTCGCTTTTCTCGAAAGTTTCATTTTCTTTCTATCGTCATATCCTAAAAATTTCACTCGAATTTCATCGCCTAAATCTAAAACATCTTCAACTTTTTCCAAGCGTCTATGTTCGATCTCTGATATATGAACCAATCCTTCTACACCTTTAGAAATTTCAACAAATGCACCAAATGGTTTGATCGATTTTACGGTCGCATCATAAGTAGCACCGATTTCCGGCACAAATGCAATTTGTTTAATTCTCTCAATTGCTAAATTGATTTTATCTTGGTCAACTCCTGCGATTTCAACTCTACCTTCTTCTTCCAACTCTTCAATCGCAATAACAGTATCGGTTTCTTTTTGAAGTTCTTGAATGATTTTTCCACCAGGTCCAATCACAGCACCGATGAATTCTTTAGGAATCATCACCATTACCAATTTTGGAGCATTAGGTTTCAATTCCTTACGTGGTTCAGGTAAAACTTTCAACATTTCACCCAAAATATGTAAACGTCCTTCTCTTGCTTGTTCCAAAGCTTGTTCTAAAATATCCATAGACAAACCTTCCACTTTGATATCCATTTGACAAGCAGTGATACCATCTTTGGTTCCCGTAACTTTAAAGTCCATATCTCCCAAATGATCTTCATCGCCCAAAATATCTGAAAGCACTGTCCATTTTCCAGATTTTTGATCGGTGATCAATCCCATCGCAATTCCTGAAACAGGTTTTCTAATCGGCACACCACCATCCATCAAAGCTAAACTTCCTGCACAAACAGTTGCCATGGAAGAAGAACCATTGGATTCTAAAATATCAGAAACCAAACGTACAGTATATGGATAATCTTTAGGAAGCACTCGCTCCAAAGCTCTTTGCGCCAAATTACCATGACCTATTTCACGTCTTGAAGTTCCTCTGATTGGACGCGCTTCACCTGTTGAAAATGGAGGGAAGTTATAATGTAAGAAGAAAGTTTCATCGTGTTGATTCACCACTGTATCTACCATATTTGCATCTTTAGAAGAACCTAAAGTCAAAGCAGTCAATGATTGAGTTTCACCTCTTGTAAAAACAGCAGAACCATGCGATCCTGGCAAATAATCAACTTCGCACCAAATCGGACGAATGTCTTTTGGACCACGACCATCTAAACGAACTTGCTCGTTTAGAATCATTTGTCGCATAGCTTCTTTTTCTACATCGTGGTAATAAGTTTTCACAAATGGAGTTACTCTTTCTAACTCTTCTTCATCATTTTCATATTGAGCCAAAAACTCATCCATGATGGCTTGGAACTTTTCTGCTCTTTCTTCTTTTGAAGATGGCTGCAAAGCTGCATCATATACTTTCTGATAGCATTCTGCCCAAACTTTTTCACGGATTTCTTCGTCATGAACCTCATGACTATATTCTCTTTTCGGTAATGATTTACCTACTTTTTCTGCTAATCTTTCTTGAGCTTCGACTTGTTTTTTGATTTCTACATGTGCAAATGAAATAGCTTCTAACATCTCTTTTTCAGAAACTTCATCCATTTCACCTTCAACCATAACAATCGAAGATTTCGTTCCTCCAACCACTAAATCCAAATCCACTCCTTCGAGTTGAGAATTTCCTGGGTTGACAATCAATTCACCATTGACACGAACCACTCTTACTTCTGACATAGGACCGTTGAACGGAATATCAGTAATAGAAATTGCTGCTGAAGCAGCCAAACCTGCCAAAGCTTCTGGCAAAGTTTCTTCGTCATAAGAGATCAATGAAATCATCACTTGAACCTCTGCGTGAAAATCTTCTGGAAATAAAGGTCTCAAAACCCTATCGACCAATCTCATCGTCAAAACCTCACTATCTGACGGTCTTGCTTCTCTTCTAAAAAAGTTTCCTGGGATACGTCCTCCTGCGTAAAACTTCTCTCTATAATCTACTGTCAATGGCAAAAAGTCAACACCTTCGTTGGCTTCTTTGTTTGCCACCACTGTAGCCAACAGCATGGTGTCGCCCATGCGTACTACTACTGAACCATTGGCTTGTTTAGCCAACTTTCCAGTTTCAATCGTGATTTCTCTACCATCGGCAAGAGTAATCTTTTCTGTGATTGCTTGTGGAATCATTCCTTATTAATTTTTAATTCGTCTTGACAAAGCCGTATTGCTTGTCGGGTATTTATAGTCTTTCTATAATTTTCTTATTTAGCTAACCAAAGAGATATTTCGGTATAAAAAAACAAAAAAAGGACAATTCTTACAATTGCCCTTTAATTTTTTGCTGATATAAATTATCTACGTAGACCCAAATCGGCGATAATCGCACGGTATCTTTCGATGTCTTTGTTTCTTAAATAATTCAATAAGCTTTTTCTTTTACCTACCAGTCTAACCAATGCTTTCTCAGTGTTGAAGTCTTTTTTATTCTGCTTCAAATGACCAGTCAAATGGTTAATTCTAAATGTAAATAAGGCAATTTGCCCTTCCGCTGAACCGGTGTCACCTGCTGACTTTCCGTACTTTGCGAAAATTTCTGCTTTTTTCTCTTTAGTTAGATACATTCCAATATTATTTAAATGATTATTATGTACGGGTGCAAATGTACAACTATTTGATAGAGTAGAAAAAATTATTTTAAAACTATTGATAATAATTTTATTATCGAACCAAATCCTTGCTCAAAACCCATATTTACTGAAAACCTTTGCTCCATCAACTACTTAACAAGCTTATAAGAGCAAACTTTAATCATATACATTTTAACTGCATACTATAAGACTAATTCCTTTTGTTTGGATAAATTTGCATATCGAAACACAATTCAATTAAAATGAAGAGAAACCCAACCCTTTTAGGATTAATGATCACCATAATAATAACAGCTGCTTGTTATTTGATCTATATGGCATTTTTAAATAAAAAGGATAGCTATTTGATTACAAATCCTTCGGAAGAATATCTTGAATTGAAAATTGATGACCAAACTTACACTTTGGCACCTAAACAAGTCGTTCCAGTAAAATTAAGAGGTGGGCAGCATACTTTAAATTTCACATATCAGGATGAAGAAGTGGATACAGTGTTTAGAATTACAAGAGCCAATGCAATAATCAATCCGACGAGAGCAGATTATTACGTTTTCGTTAGACCTTATGGTGCGGGTAGAAATGTAGATTCGATTTTCACCCACAAGACCATTACAATTGACAACAGAGTTTATAATGGCGATATCACACATTATAACGATTTATACATAGAAGATTTTTATTATAATTTGGACCAAGAATATCCAAAGTTTTTCATTAAAAAAGGCGAAAAAACCGATCTTTCTAAAATTTTCTCCAAAGAAGACTTTATGCAATTTTATTTCGATAATTACGAATAAAGCTCAGTATCAATTTTGACCTAAATAATAAGCAGATAGCCTTTGATACTTGAAAAAATAATTACCTTTGCATACTTATGAGTACAGTTAATCCATATTCCGAATCGGATTTAAGCAAAAAAGAGCAAGTTGAACAGATGTTCGACAATATTTCTGGCAAATATGACTTGCTCAATCGAATTTTGTCCATGGGCATTGATGTTCGTTGGAGAAAAAAAGTTGTTAAATCAGTCAAAAAAGCAAACCCAAAAACAGTTTTAGATATAGCAACAGGTACAGGTGACTTAGCGATTCAAATCGCTAAATCTACCCAAGCTCAAATCACAGGTTTTGACTTATCAGCAGGAATGTTGGAAGTTGGAAGAAAGAAAGTTGCTAAAGAAAAATTGGATGATAGAATCGAAATGATACAAGGCGATGCTGAAAATATGCCGTTTGAGGATAATTCTTTCGATGTGATAACTGTGGCTTTTGGCGTAAGAAATTTTGAAAACCTGAAAAAAGGATTGGATGAAATCTATAGAGTTTTAAAACCAGGAGGAAAATTCATTATTCTTGAATTTTCACAACCAGAATCCTTTCCTATGAAACAATTATATGCATTTTATTCGAAAAATATTTTACCTAAAATAGGAAAACAAATATCAAAAGATGAAAGTGCCTACACCTACCTACCCGACTCTGTGAAAGCTTTTCCTTATGGTGAAGAAATGAAAAAAATTTTAAAAAACTCTAATTTTTCGAAATCTTCC
The DNA here is from genome assembly GCA_002359055.1 of Flavobacteriales bacterium UBA3376. Lineage (GTDB taxonomy): Bacteria > Bacteroidota > Bacteroidia > Flavobacteriales > Weeksellaceae > Moheibacter. The sequence goes on from DEQC01000009.1 coordinate 39,018, forward strand.
GATAAAAAACTTACTTTTGGAATCGCAAGCATTTATGAGAGCTTAAAATAAAACACACAATTTTTCGTTAAGAAGAGGTATATGAGAAAATTATTTGCAATCATACTATTTTCAGTAGCCGTTACATCCTTTGCACAGTTTCGTCCAAACACGACCAAAACTTGGCATAGAGAGGGCTTCGATGATAGACAATTCAGTTGGGGATATTTTTTAGGCACGAACCTAATGTCATTCAAAGTCGTTCCAGATGAGGAAGGGCTGAACGAACAAGGTATGGTCTATCTGAGACAAAAAAATAAAATGGGATTCTCAGTCGGACTGATGGCTCGAATGAAATTACACGACAACTTTGATTTAAAGTTTGAACCAGGTGTACATTTCGCTGAACGAGAGCTTTATTTTGGAAACATTGAATCCGCAGTCGATAGTGTAAGAGCCGTGAAATCCACTTATGTCGATTTGCCTCTTTTGATCAAGATTCATGGCGATAGATGGGTCAATACTCGACCATACATACAAGGAGGTGTTGGTTATATGGTCAATCTTCAATCCAATGAGAAGAAAGAAGAAGACAATAGAGAAGATATGTTTAGAATGAAAACGCATAACTTCAATTGGCAAGTTGAATTAGGAGTGGAAATTTATTTCAACAAATTTAAACTCACTCCGTCGCTCAAAGGAATCTTTATGTTCAACAATGAGTTAGTACAAGACAATCCGGAGACACCACCCTATTGGGCAGGATCACTCAAATCTTTATCGACCCGAGGAGTCTTCTTCTCACTTAAATTCGAATAAATTCTAATTTCAAAATACTGAATCGGCAAATAAAATCAATTATTTGCCGATTTTTTTATCAAAAGATGAAAATACTTCCTATCATAATCAGCTTTTTATTAGTTGCATTGAGCTTCTTCAATTGCAAAAATGCTCAACCAAAAAATATTGCTGAAAAAAAAATGCTTCATCGATACATCGACAAAATAGATAGCCTTCCGTTGAGTGAAAGTATTTTTATCATCAATTTCGACAAAGAAAATAATCGATTAGACACCATTGGACTGAGGAATTTAAAGTACGATGAAAACAATTTCTTGGTTTATGAAAACAACATACAGTTCAAATCCAACTCACAAACCTTTAATTATTACAATTTCATCAATGGAATGGTTTATTCAAAAGGATTGAAAAACCAAGACATGATATTTGAATTTTGGGTGGATTTAGAGGATGGACTAATACAATCTGCTTATCACAATATGTTTTGGGATGGCAAAACAGATAGCATCTTTATGGATTATTATTACACTTTCGAGAATGGAAAAAAGAAACAATTGCTGATCGATTCTAAAGATGATTTTTCGACGATTGAATTTTATAATGCATTTGAAAAGCCAAGTTTACATCTTTCAAAATTTCAAAATGACACCTTAGATTTGACCGAATTCTTTTATGAAAACAATGAATTGAAAAGGAAGAATTTCAAAAACATTCAGCAAAATGAAGAAATCATTTACGAATACGCGGATGAATTTTTGATCAGAGAAACTTTTCTGAGAAATGGAGAAAAAGTTTATCAAACCGATTATTCAAAAGATGAAAATGGAAATTATTTAAGTCAAACAGAAAACTTCTTCAAATAGCAGTATTGATTCATACAAATTAGATCCAACCAAATTCTCAATTTACTCTGAATCAATTACAATTCAATTCAAACATACGCTCACCAAGCTTTTAATATCTTTTTTACCTAAAGATTAAGTCGTAAATTTGCAACTTATGAAAGAAAAGAAAAATTGGATCAAACAATTTGAAAAACCTTTGATCATAGGTGGACCTTGTAGTGCTGAGAGTGAACTTCAGATGTTAGAAACAGCTGAAAGGCTTGACAAGAGCAATGTTCAAGTTTTTAGGGCTGGAATTTGGAAACCAAGGACCAAACCCAATAGTTTTGAAGGTGTAGGTGCCATCGGACTCAAATGGTTGAAAAAGGTCAAAGAAGAATACGGATTTAAAACGGCGATTGAAGTTGCGACGACCAATCATGTGAAATTAGCAATTGAATATGATGTTGATATATTGTGGATTGGAGCGCGTTCGACTACCAATCCGTTCACTGTTCAAGAAATTTCGGAAGCGCTCAATGGCACTGATAAAATTGTATTGGTCAAAAATCCTGTCAATCCAGATTTGGATTTATGGATTGGAGCAGTTGAAAGATTACAAGCTCAAAACATTGAAAATATAGGTGTCATTCATAGAGGATTTTCTACTTATAAAAAGAACAAATACAGAAACAATCCACAATGGCAAATTGCATTGGATTTTATGAATTTGATGCCTGAAATTCCTATTTTGTGCGATCCATCGCATATTTGTGGAAATAGAGAAAACATTTTAGAAATAGCACAACAAGCGTTTAATTTTGAATACGATGGATTGATGATTGAGTCACATTGCAATCCCGACAAAGCTTGGAGTGATGCTAAACAACAAGTTACACCCGAAAGATTATCGGAAATTGTGAAAGAATTGGTTTTAAGAAAAAGCCAATCCGAGGATGAATATTATCTTTCTACTTTAAGGCAATTGAGAGATGAAATAGATGAGGCGGATTTCATGATTTTTGAAACCATCGCTCAGAGAATGCAGATTTCAGCTTTGATTGGTGAACTTAAAAAACAACACAATGTTGCTATTTACCAAAGAGAAAGATGGCAAGAAATCCGAGAAAACTTCGAATCAATGGGTGAGAATTTAGGTTTGTCCAAAGATTTCATAAAAAAACTATTGGATGCCATTCACCAAGAATCAATTCATCAGCAAAACTTAATCCTAAATAAAAAAACGGTTTGAACTGAATGAAAGGAAGGGTTTATAAATCTACTGGAAGTTGGTACACTTTGAGAAGTGAAACTGGAGAATTTTATAATGCAAGAATTCGCGGAAGGTTTAGATTGGAAAACATTCAACACACCAATCCAATTGCTGTTGGTGATTATGTTGATTTCGAATTGGACAAAGACAATATAGCTGTCATCACGAAAATTTACGAACGAAAGAATTATATCATCAGACGTTCGGTAAATCTTTCGAAAAAATCTCACATCATAGCTTCTAACATTGATCAAGCTTTTTTAATTGTAACCATCGACAACCCAAAAACTTCTTTAGGTTTTATCGATAGATTTTTAGTGACAACTGAGGCTTATCACATTCCTACCATCATTATTTTCAACAAGATGGATACTTACAATTCAGAACATTTAGAAGAATTGAATAATTATAAAAAAATCTACGAATCCATCGGTTATAAAACTTTGGAAGTTTCTGCAATCACTGGTTTAAATATAGATTTGTTAAAAGAAAAACTCAATCATTCGACTTCCGTTTTTTCAGGTCACTCAGGCGTTGGAAAATCGACTTTGATGAATGCACTGAATCCTGAACTCGAAATCAGAACTTCAGAAGTTTCAGATTTCAATCAAAAAGGACAACATACCACAACTTTTGCTGAAATGTACGAATGGCCATTTGGAGGATTTTGTATAGATACGCCTGGAATCAAGGAGTTTGGCTTGATCGATATGGAGAAAAACGAAATTCAGAATTATTTTCCGGAAATATTTAAAAAGAGAGCAGATTGTAGATTTGACAATTGCATTCATCTAAACGAACCCAAATGTGCGGTCATTGAAGCAGTAGAAAATGGTGAGATATTCAAAAGTAGGTATGATAATTATTTAGGATTTCTAAACGAAATCAAAGATTTTAAAACAATTTAGAATGAGAGTTGTTATTCAAAGAGTCAAATATGCAAATGTAAATGTAGAAGGCGAAACCGTTGGGAAAATAGATACTGGACTTTTGGTTTTGGCCGGATTTGAAGCAACAGATACAACAGAGGATTTTGAATGGATTGCCAATAAAATCATACAACTCAGAATTTTTCCAGATGAAAATGGAGTAATGAATATTTCCGTTCAAGACGTAGAAGGAGATATCTTAGTAGTTAGTCAATTTACACTTCATGCGTCTACAAAAAAAGGCAATCGACCTTCGTACATAAGATCTTCACCACCCGATATTGCTAAAAGTCAGTACGAAAATTTTGTTAAAGTTCTACAAAATAAATACTTTCGTAAAATTCAAACTGGCAAATTCGGAGCCGACATGAAAGTTGAATTACTCAACGATGGACCTATTACCATTTTGATCGATTCAAAAAACAGAGAATAATTTAAATTACGAAAAGTTGAGAGTAATATCACTTTGCTTCTTTATTTTTTTTAGCTTTAAACTTAGTGCACAAGATTATAATGTAAAGAACATTCCAAACGAATTAAAAGAAGGTGCCTATGCAGTGGTGAGAGAACAAAACATAACGGTAGAATTCTTAAGTTACAATCAAGCCAAATTCAAAGAGGAAGTCGCCATCACAGTACTTAATGAAAGCGGATTCAAATATGCTCAAAAGCACATTCCTTATAGAGCATCAAGAAAAATCAATAAATTCAATGCAAGTCTCTACGATGCCAACGGAAAACATATCCGTAATCTGAGAAAAAGAGATTTAAAGGATGTCAGTGCTCACGATGGATTTTCTTTGTTCATAGACACTCGCGTTCAATATTATGAATTTTCAACTACTTCCTTTCCTTTTACGATTAAATATGAAGTTGAATATAGTTTTTCGACCACCATCAATTTACCAAATTGGCAACCAATAAGCAGATATAATCTGGCTGTTGAAAAGTCAAACTACACTTTGATTAACCATACACTTATACCGATTAGAAAAAGAGAATATGGTTTTGAATTAATGGAAATCAACAAAAATGAATCTGATAAACAATTGACTTATTCAATCGAAAATATTCCAGCGATTACTGAAGAAATTTTAAGTCCACCATTGAATGAGCTTACACCTGAAGTTAATTTTTCACCAAATACTTTCGAATTAGAAGGCGTCAGAGGAAGAATGGAGAATTGGGATGATTTCGGGAAATGGTATTATAACAATCTCATCAAAGACAAAATCGATCTTAGCGAAAGCGAAAAACAAGCCATTGTTCAATTGGTAGATGGCATAGATGATCCGGCGGAAAAAGTAAGAATTCTTTATGAATACATGCAAACCAAAACCAGATATGTAAACATTGCCATTGGAATCGGTGGATGGGAACCTTTTCCCGCTTCTTATGTGAGCAATAAAAGTTATGGAGATTGTAAGGCTTTATCGAACTATATGGTCAGTATTCTAAATGCTGTAGGAATAGAAGCTTTCCACACCATTATTTATGCAGATCATAACAGGAAAATTGATATGAAAGAAGATTTTACTTCGCTTCAAGGAAATCATATGATTGTCAATGTTCCTTTGGAAGATGAAACCATTTGGTTGGAATGTACAAGTCAGCAAACTGCATTCAACCATTTAGGTGCTTTTACCGATGATCGAATTGGATTGTCCGTCACTCCGGAAGGTGGAAAAATCATCAGTACAAAAAAATATCCGAAAGAAATCAACAAAGAAATCGTCAGAGCTTTTGGTGAAATTTCACCCAATGGAAATTTGAAAATCAACTATGAAATTGAAAATTCAGGTTTACAATACGATAGGGTTAATTCCATAGATTTTTTAAGTCAAAGCGAACAGGAAAAAGTTTTGGAAAGACATTTCAGGTCATTACCCAATTTAAAAATTAATAGTTATTCAATAGAAAATGATAGAGCCCAAGCAATTTTTAAAATAAATGCTGAAGTCAAATCGTCAAATTATGCCAATGTGGTAGGTGACAATATTATTTTCAAACCTATTAGTTTTGGAAATGCTACGAGTAATTATAGAAAAGACGATCATCGAAAATTTCCATTTGAAATAAGATATGGATATACCGATGAAGCTTTTTTTGAAATAAAAATTCCGGAGGGATATCAACTCAACGATAGTTTTCAACCTAAATTATATTCAGATGAATTCGGTAGTTACTTTATGACTATCGAGCAAATCGACGAACAAACTTTGAAAATTTATAGAAAATTAGTTGTCAACGATGGACGATACTCCAACGACAAGTTCAATGATTTCATCGAATTTCAAAGAACTGTATCATCTATGGACAATACCAAATTACTTATCGAAAAAATTTAATACTTAACACAATGAGACATTTTATTTATTTAATTTTTCTAGTAAGCTGCTCGATTAGCTTTGCTCAAAACCACCGTTTTGGAAGAGTCAGCATAGAAGAATTGGAAAAGAAGGAAAGCAAAATCACTCCCGATGCAGCAGCAGAAATTCTGTACGAAAAGGCCAATGTGAGTCTTGAACTCAATACAAGAGGTAAATTTGTATTGACAAGAGAATACGAAGGTCGAATCAAAATTTATGACAAAGACAATGTAGATGAAGATTTATTGGTACTTGAAGTATTGTTCAGTAGTTCATCCAATAGCCGTGAAAGCGTCAGTGGACTTAGAGGTTCTACCTACAATTTAGAAAACGGTAAATCTGTTGAAACTCGAGTTAGAAATTCAGACATTTTCTCGGAAAGCATCAATAGATATTGGAACTCACAAAAATTCACTTTCCCAAATGTTCAAAATGGATCGGTTTTGGAATATAGATACACCATCACTTCAGAAAACTTTAGAGAAATCGATCGATGGTTTTTCCAAAAAGAGATACCTGTGATTTACAGTGAGTTTAAATTTAAACATCCTGACATGTTCCGTTTCAGTCCAGACATTAGAGGAGGTATTTCAGGAAGGACAATCCGAGGAGGTGAAGCTTCTCATGATTACACCTTCGATTATGAAACAACGACTTTTATTTATGAGAATTTACCAGCTTTGGACAGAGAGGCATTTGTTTTCAATTTGGACAACTTGAAAGCTTCTATTCGTTTTGAATTGATGCAATTTGCTCATGCGGGTCATATGTCAGAAAACTATGCTACTTCTTGGGAACAAATCGGAAAAGATTTGATGAAACACAGCAGTTTTGGTGGACAACTTGCAGGTAATAATTTCCTAAATGATCCAGTCCAACAAATCATTGCTGGTGCTGAAACTGACGAAGAAAAAATGGAAAGAATATTCAACTATGCAAAAAACAACTTTTCATGGAACAACTTCACAGGAATTACTACTGAAAATGGAGTTAGAAATACTTTCAACAACAAATCAGGAAATGTAGCTGATATCAATTTATTGTTAGTTTCAATGTTGCAAAAAGCTGGACTCAATGCTTCACCGGTAGTTTCAAGTACAGTTAGCAACCTTATGTTGAATTATAGTTTCCCATCGATTACGAGTTTAAATTATGTAATCGCAGCTGTGGACATCGACAATACGACCTATTTAATGGATGCAACTGAAAGATATAGTAGAATCAATATGTTACCTATGCGTGCATTGAATCACAGAGGATTTAAATTAATTTCAGAAAATCAAATCACTGAAACTCCGCTTTTGAACTATGCGATGAGTACTTCAAGAAAAACTGCTTTAGTAAATTTAAATCCTGACGGAACCATTTCAGGAAACTTCTCTGAGAATAGAGATTCGTACTTTGCGATGAATGACAAGAGAAGGCAAACCTCCAATCCTAAACAATTCGAAGAAAGATATTTAAACAATTATAATTTCGACATTGATAATTTTAGAATAGACGAAAACGAAGAAAGAGGAATGTTCCGCTATTCTTTCCAATTCGAAAATGCACCTGGAGGAAATGTTATCGGTGACAAAATCATTTTCAATCCATTATTTTTCACCCAAAACAAAACACCGATGTTCGTTAGCAACAACAGAAATTATCCGTTAGAATTTGGTACGCTAATGGCATTGGAAAAAATATTTAGAATCAAAATTCCAGAAGGCTATAAAGTTGAATCATTGCCTGAATCAAAAACTTTTGTAGTAGAAGGAAATGTGGCTGGATATAGTTATAATGTTGAACAAAAAGATGATATGATCATCGTCTCAACACTTTATCAAATCGGACACAGTACATTGCCTTTTAGTTTTTACGAACCTATGAAAGAGTTTGAACTCAATGAAATCAATGCAGAAGCCCAACAAATCGTATTAGTAAAACAATAAATATGAGCTTAGAGAAATTACAAAAAGACGTAGATGATTGGATCAAAAACCATGGAGTTAGATATTTCAACGAGCTGACCAATATGGCTCAACTCACCGAAGAAGTTGGAGAAGTCGCGCGCATCATCGCAAGACGCTATGGTGAACAATCCGAAAAAGAATCCGACAAGGAAAAAGATTTGGGAGAGGAGTTGGCCGATGTACTTTTTGTGGTTCTATGTTTGGCCAATCAAACTGGTGTTGATTTGCAAACTGCTTTCTATAAAAAATTAGAAATCAAAACCGAAAGAGATCACGACAGACATCATGACAATGAAAAATTGAAATAAATCAAAATAAAATCGATGAAAGAAAAGAATTTATTGCTAAATAAAAAAAACAAAAATATTGCAGGAGAAATCTCCATCTGTGGCTCAAAAAGTGAAAGTAATCGCTTATTGATTTTAAACTCTTTGTTCGATAATAAAATTTCAATTTCCAATCTTTCGGATTCTGACGATACTCGAGTTTTAAAAGAGGCTTTGAATTCCAATGCTAAAAACATCAATATCGGTCACGCGGGTACAGCTATGCGATTTTTGACTGCATATTATTCAATCAAAGAAAATCTTGAAGTCGAATTGCATGGATCCGATAGGATGAGACAAAGGCCGATTGGTGTTTTGGTCGATGCATTGAATGCACTCGGAGCTGAAATTAATTATTTAGAAAATCATGGTTTTCCACCATTAAAAATCAAAGGAAAATCTATAATAAAAGACCACGTAAGTTTAGAAGCAAATATCAGTAGTCAATTCATCACCGC
>DEQC01000009.1:48050-58200 GCA_002359055.1 Flavobacteriales bacterium UBA3376
GGAATTCGAGTGGAACAAAAAGGAAATCAGTTTATCGTTTATCCAAAAGAAGAAATTCATCCCACATCCATAGAAGTAGAGTCCGATTGGAGTTCAGCTTCTTATTTTTATTCATTGGCTGCAATTTCTGATTCTTGTGATTTGAAAATAAGCTCTTTCAGAAAGAAAAGCTTGCAAGGAGATTCAGCTTTACAAAATATCTATAAAGAACATTTTGGAGTAAATACTTTTTTTGAAAATCAACGAATTCAACTCGTTAAAAACAAAGATTTCCAACCCAAATTTATAGAGTTAAATTTGAATCGAACACCAGATTTGGCTCAAACCATAGCTGTGAGTTGTGCTGCATTAAAAACCAAATGTAAATTAACTGGTTTAGCTACTTTAAAAATTAAAGAAACCGATCGATTGGTCGCTTTAAAAAATGAATTACAAAAAATCGGAGCCTTAAGTAAAATCAGTGAAGATTCTTTAGAAATCATAGACTTTATAGCAGCAGATAATTTACCGAAAATTAAAACTTATGATGATCATCGAATGGCACTGAGTTTTGCACCTTATAGTTTGATTCAGTCCATTGAAATTGAAAGTTCAGAAGTAGTCAATAAATCTTATCCTAAATTTTGGGAAGATTTGACGGGATTGAGTTATGGTTAGAAATCAACTTTTCCGACCGAATTGCCTTTTCTTGCAGTAAAGCTTTTTCTCACACCATTGACATCGAAAGTCACCAAGTTTTGTTGTTCTTCAAATACATCGATGAGCATGGTATTGTTCACTTCGATTTCTTTGATATTGGTCACATCATCGACTTTAAAGTAAATTCTCGTAGATTTATCCGTAGTTTGTGAGCCTATATAAGAAAGCGGAACTCTCTTCCCATTGACGTTTACTATGAGGTGAGAATTTGCATATTGGCTCACTTCCCTATCAAAAGCAGCCTTTGAAGATACGCTCGCACCGACAGCTTTTTCTAAATCATTGGTAAAAAATTTGGCGATCAATTTCAAACCTCCATTTTCATATTCAACTTTGGTCGTTGAAGTATGAAAACCTTGCGCATTTGCTAAATTACCCACGAAAGTGATGAGCATGAAAATCAATAAATACTTTAAACTTTTCATTGAATTAATTTTTAATACACTTAACTAAAACAAAGTCAGTGCCAAATCATTATAATACCTATAGTTTTAGATTGAAATGCCAATGTAGTAAATAAATTTTAACTAAATCAAACAAAATTTTAGCTTGTCAGAATTTATATGAATAAAAAAATGCGCGAAAATCATCGCGCATTGTATGTTGTTTGTTAAATTTCATTTAGAAAGGTAAATCATCTGGTTCTGAATCTTCACCTGCATTGAATTCAGCTTGAGGTGGAATGTTGGTCATTTCGCCATCATCAGGCATAGTGGTTCCAATTTTCTCAATTCTCCATCCATTGATACTGTTAAAGTACTTCGCTACTCCTTCTGGATTGATCCACTCTCTACCTCTAATGTTGATAGAAACTTTCACTTCATCGCCTACGTTGAAAGAATCTAACAATGAAATTTTATCTTGTAAAAACTCTACAAGGATATCCTGTGGATATTGCTCTTGAGTTGTAACTACCATTTCTTTCTTTTGAAAACCACTTGGGAAGGTTTGAAGATCAAAGATTTTTTTAATACGTCCGCTAATTTCCATGTTAATAATTTAACTGCAAAAATACATGAATTAAATTGAAGCAAAAAAATTACAAAATAAATTTGTTGAAAAATAATTTAATGTATATTTGCAGTCCAATTCGCGGATGTGGTGGAATTGGTAGACACGCTAGACTTAGGATCTANNGCGTGGGGGTTCGACTCCCTTCATCCGCACAAAGACTTAAAAGGGATTTTAAGTCTTTTTTGTTTCCAAACTTTTGGCAAGTTCAATATTCATCAGATTTACCGAGCTTTAGGTAATTGAAAACAAGTAAATTTCAATCCCAAAAAATCTACCATTTACACTTGTTATCTATTGATTTAAATCACTTTAATAAAATTCAATTATTTGGAACAAATCTAAATGATTAACTAACTTTGTCCCCAAATTATTCAAATAATGATGAAACTTAAATGGATTACCATTTTTGGGCTATTATTTTCATCTTTTGTATGGTCACAGGAGGATACAGATGAATACAACGGAGATGATGAAATAATCAGTTTACCCGATGCTGTTATCACAGGGCAATATTCGGCTCAGTCAGTTGACAAATCGCTTTATCAAGTAGAAGTCATCACAGCTGAAGACATAAAAAATCAAGCAGGAAATACGATAGCTGATGTTTTGAATCAGAATTTGAACATGTTGATCATTCCAAGTCAAGGTAGTGGAGATTCTCAAATCGAAATGATGGGTTTGGGTGGTGGATATGTAAAGGTTTTGATCGACAATATTCCACTGGTATCTGATTCTGGATTTGGAAACAATATTGATTTGACCAAAATCAATTTGGACAATGTAGAAAAAATTGAAATCGTCAAAGGATCGATGGGTGTTGATTATGGAAGTAACGCACTCGCGGGTATCATCAATATTATCACTAAAAAAACTACTTCTTCGGACTGGAGATTTAACTTTATGGTTCAAGAAGAAACTGTAGGAGACGAATATGACTGGTACGAACAAGGTGGATTGTCCAAAGGAAAAGGAAGACATATTCAAGCTTTGGAAATTGGTAAAAGAATTACAGACAATTTACATTTCAACATTGGTTTGAATAGAAATGACTTCAAAGGACATTGGGGTGAGAAAAAAGGAAGAAAATACTTTGGTCAAGATGGAAAACGCGGTTATGAGTGGTTGCCAAAAGAACAATGGAATTCTCATGCAGTTCTAAATTATCGAACGAGTAATTTTTCAGCTTTTTATCGATTGACTTATTTGAATGAAGACATTAATTTTTACAATGAAATTGTCAACCAACAAATTTCTCCCAATGGTGATAGAACTTTCATTGCAGCTGATAGAAATTATAAAACCGAACGTTGGGCACATCATTTAAATATCAATGCTAAATTATTCAATAAAGTACGTTACAACGGAGATTTCTCATATCAAACCCAGGAACGAAATTTCCAAGACTATTTGTACGATATTCCTCGAAGAGGAAACATCTCGAAAGATCCTAAAAACAAATTCTTATCAACCAAATCCATATATTCGAGAGGAACTTTTAGTAACTTTTTAGATTCAAAAAGCGTAGATTTTCAAATAGGTTATGAATTTGATACAAACAAAGGTTTTGCCAATGCTTTTTCAGATGTAATAACACTTCCTGAAAACATTGAAAAAACTATTAATACTTACGCTGCATTTGCTTCGACTGAAATTTACACACCTTCTGGAGTATCACTTCGACCGGGTTTTAGGGCAACTTTCAGCAACAAATTCGATACACAATATAGTTTCTCTATGAATCTTAAATATGATTTGACTCATAACTCAAACATTCGAGCATTGTTTGGAACAGCCAATCGATATCCAAATTTCACAGAGATGTACACGAGTTTAGTGGATAGTAATCATAGTGTTTTAGGTGACGAAAATTTAGTTCCAGAGAGTGGATTTTCTTCTTCAATTCAGTGGAACAAAAGGTATAACTTAGGCGATGTTCGAATGGAGAATAACTTCAGTACTATTTATTTAAATGTAGATGACCGCATTGAATTGATTCGAACTGACCCTCAAGGAGCGAGTTTTAAGTTTATGAATATCGACAAATTTAAATCTTGGGGTCTAACGACCGAGCATCGACTTTGGTGGAATAATTTCAGTTTAAATTTGGGTGCTTCTTTGTTGGGCGTTTCTAAAACCATCAATGACCTTGACTTCGATGGTGACTCAGGAATTAGCAATAAATATCGATATACTTTTCAAGGAAATGTTTCGGCTAATTATTCAATCAAAAAATGGGGAACTACAATTTCTGCCTATTATAAATACAATGGAAAAACTTCTGAATATGTAACAGATGCAAACAATATTTCAACTACAGAATCAATTTATCGTTTGGTGGAGAGAGATGGATTCCATGTTTTGGACGCATCTATCAGAAAAGGATTCTATAATGATAGATTTGAAGTTACTTTTGGGGCGAGAAATATTTTCAATATCAACTCTGTGAAAGACAATTCTCTCAACCAAGGCCATGGAGACACAGGAGAAGGTTTATTACCATTATTTTATGGTCGCTCTTATTTCTTAAAGTTGAATTACAATTTAGAATTTTAAACGATGAAATCAATCAATAAAACAATATTCACACTTTTGACCGGCTTACTTTTGATTAACATTGCTTGCCTAAAGGAAGATGACGTTATGATAGATATTCCAAGCTTGGACGGAAATATTATGGCTCCTAATTTGGGCGGATCCAATCAAGCCTATCAAGTATGGATAGATTTGTCCACTCAAGAAACTCAATCCAATTTGAGAAGTGATTGGGATTTAGGTTTTTATGCGGGTGAAGAATTCCGAGTAATTTTGAATTACTCTTCAATTATGGCTGCAGTTCAAATGCCATCAAATGATATAAATGAACTTGATCAGAGCGACTTCCAACCAATCATTAACCAAATTTCACAATCAGCTCCACTACCACCTTCATACATTGATAATATTTATGGAGATTATTTTAACGACGGAACTGCAATCGATGAAATAAGTTCAATAGATGAAGAAAACAAAGTTTATTTATTGAAGTTAGGATACGAACCATTCTATGGAAGTGTAGCTCCCTACACCACCAATCCTACAGGTATCTTTAGAGGATATAGGAAAATTAGAATACTTAGGAATGATGATAACTCTTACAAAGTTCAATTCGCAAATTTAAATGAAACTGAATACCAGGAGGTTATTGTTGAAAAAGATCCGAATTATCACTTTACATTTTTTAGCTTTAAAGATTTAAGTAATCCTATCATACAACCACCTAAAAACGATTGGGATTTATGTTTTACTGTTTTCAATAACGTAATTCCAGAATTAGGTACTTATATTTTCTCTGATTTTGTATTGAACAATTCACTTTCAAATGTAATTTCTTATGAAGTAATTGGCGATCCTCTGACGCTCGAAAATCAATACAATAATTTTGAAGCATCAGATGTAAACCATTCGTTATTCATCGAAAACGACCAAACTGCCATAGGATCAAAATGGAGAGAAACAGTAAGTGGAACAGTTTCAACTCCCAAAATTCTCGGCGATAGATTCTATGTCATCAAAGATGCTGAAGAGAGATTGTTTAAGTTGCGATTTATCAGCATGTTGAATGAAAATAACGAAAGAGGTTATCCAGTATTTATTTACAAAGAATTATAGTTGATTTTTAGTGGGTGGGAATACTTTTGCTCAACGCCATTATGTATCCCAAATGCAAGGATTCATGTAGATTGTTGTAGCGAATCGCATCTTCTATTTCGATCAAATTAATTCCAAAACTGGTATCCAAACCTTTGAATTGATTTAAATTTTCTGAAAAATAATCTTTTCTCAGTCGTTCTTGAGAAATTTGAAGGAGTTCAATCAGTTGTTCTACTTCACTTTGATCAACATCAGGACTTCCAAAGGTTCCTTTTTTAAATCGACTGACCCAATCGTTATCCACAAGCATGGGACGGTCTGATAAATAATTGGTCATCAATTGTTGAGTCACTAAGGCGTGAGCTATGTTCCAAAAAATATGATTTTTAAATCCCATAGGAATGAAAACCAATCTTTGGAGATCATATTGATTCAAAAAATCTATAAAATGTCCACGAATCACCGCTAAATCTTCGAAGTATTTTTCCATAAATGTGAATTAATCAGTTCAAAGTTAACAAACAATACCTAAGGGTCTTTAATTTATAAGTAAAATCATAATTATTAACTTTCAATAACGCGCAATAATACGTAATTTTGAGGATTAAATTTAAGTAAATGAGTAGTTTAAAAAATAAAGCAGTTAACCTATTAGAAGAACTGGGTTTAGAGAAATGGATGAAGAACATGCAGGTAATGGGCAATGAGATCATTTTGGACATGGTATCACATTCTCCAACCATGCATGAAAGAAAGAGATTGGAACAAGCTTTAAAGGCTGCATTTGCGGATCAATTGCCTGAAGCTAAATTAAAACTCAATATATTGGTTGATGTACCTGAAAAAGAAGTTCCTAATCAATTGAGAGGGAAAGAAATTCCAGGTGTTAAAAACATCATTGCAATTGCTTCAGGAAAAGGTGGTGTAGGAAAGTCAACTGTAGCGGCAAATATGGCTATTTCTCTTCAAAAGATGGGATTCAAAGTTGGTTTATTGGATGCGGACATTTACGGACCTTCTATGCCAACTATGTTTGATGTTGAAGGTGCACAGCCTTATTCTGTAAAAGTCAATGGAAAATCCATGATGGAGCCAATTGAAAGTTATGGGGTAAAATTATTATCCATAGGATTTTTTGGAAATATGGACCAAGCGGTAGTTTGGAGAGGACCAATGGCTTCAAAAGCTTTGCAGCAATTGATTCACGACGCACATTGGGGGGAACTCGATTTCTTACTATTGGACTTACCTCCAGGAACGGGAGACATACATTTATCGATTGTACAACAAGTTCCCGTCACAGGAGCAGTTATAGTTAGTACACCTCAGCATGTAGCTTTGGCTGACGTTCGCAAGGGAGTTGCTATGTTCCAAATGGATGCGATTCAAGTTCCTGTTTTGGGCGTTGTTGAAAATATGGCATATTTCACTCCTGCTGAATTGCCTGACAATAAATATTATATTTTTGGACAAGGAGGTGCAAAGGATTTAACAGAGAAACTCGATGTTCCATTCTTAGGAGAAATTCCTTTAATCCAAAGCATAAGAGAAGCAGCTGATGTAGGAAGACCGGCAGCTCTTCAAGAAGATACCCAAGCTTCTAGAATTTATGAAACAATTACACAAAATATGGTCGCAAGTTTAGTAGAACGTAATGAAACAATTCCACCTACAGAAATCGTAAGAATTACTACTATGGCTGGTTGTTCTACACCTAAAAAGTTTTAATCATTTGAATTATGGGAGAATTTGATTTAACAACAAGGGTTCAAAATGCATTAGAGGAGATTCGTCCTTTTTTGATGAACGATGGTGGTGATATAGAATTAGTTTCTATAGAAGGAGATATAGTAAATGTTCGCCTTTTAGGAACTTGTACCGACTGTACAGTTAACCAAATGACGTTGAAATCTGGTGTTGAAATGACAGTTAAAAAACATGCACCCGAAATTAACAAAGTCATCAACCTTATTTGACCCTTATAAATGTTTGATGGAAAGAGAATTAGAATCTTGGCAAAGAATTTGAATTTATTGAGTTAAAATCAATTAAAAATGAAAAGATTTATAACCATTTGCTGTTGCATATTTATTCTTTCGTCCTTCTATTCAAGCAAAAATCTCAACTATCAAGCAGGCGAATATTTGCAATATAGAATTCATTATGGACTTTTGAATGCTGGTTTTGCAAGTCTTGAAGTCAAAAACTCAAACTATGATGGAAGACCTCATTACCATATCATCGGTAAAGGTTCTTCTTCTGGCGCTGTAAGAGTTTTTTACAAAGTTGATGATAGATATGAAACCTTTATCGATTTGGCGACCAACAAACCTTCAAAGTTCGTTAGAGATATAAGTGAAGGTGGTTATACACGTGACCAAACAGTTTTGTTTGATCACAATAAAAAGACAGCTAAACTTATCGATAGAAAAAAGAATGAAACTTCGATACATCAAATAAGCAACGATGTTCAGGATTTGATTTCAGCATTCTATTACCTGAGAAACTATGATACCAGCAATTTAAAAACTGGAGATTTCATAGGAGTGGATATTTTCATGACGGATGAAACCTTTAAATTCAAATTGAAGGTTTTAGGAAGGGAGCCTATGAAAACTAAATTCGGAACTATCAACACGATAAAAATTCGACCATACGTTCAATCGGGTCGTGTTTTTAAAGCTTCAGAAAGTGTAACCATGTGGATTACCGACGATAAAAACAACATACCTGTTCAAATCAAAGCAGATTTAGTTGTAGGATCTCTGAAAGCTGATTTACATGATTATAGAAACCCTAAATACAAATTAAATTTTAGGTAAAATAATTCATCACTATACAAAAAGCCTCGTTTAATTTTCTAAACGAGGCTTTTTTATTATTAAATGAATTTATTTTCTTATCCCAACCAAGCAGCCCAAGGCACTCTCGATAGAGTTAACAATAAACCAATCAAAGCAAATACAACTACTGACATCTTCACTGATTCTGACTTCTTTAATTTAGAATTTGCGATGGTAATAAAAATTACACCTGCAAACATCATCAAAGGATGCTCAACTGCATACAACCTTAATTCTGAATTGCCCATGGTTTCTGAAGTGAACTTAGAAAATGGCGAAAGAAAATAAAGCACAAGTCCAATAATCAATTGAATGTGAAAAGTTAAAGTTGTGAAAAAACTCAATTTGCTAATCGCATTGTCCCTTGCTTTTTTGTTGATTGCATAATAACCCAACATCAAAAAAAACAAAATTCCCATCAATAAGGTCAGATACGCCCAACCACTGTGAAATTGTTTGAAAAAATTATACATATAAAATAGTTTTTACGAATTGATACGCTACAAACATACAAAAAGCCAATTAATTATAAGTTGCTTATTTAAAAATTCATTCGATTATTTTAAAGCCTTAAGACTCAAATCTTTATTGGCCGATGAATGTATAATTGCTCCTGAAGAAATGAAGTCAACTCCGGTTTCAGCCACTTCCCTTAAAGTCTCTAAAGTAATTCCACCGGAAGCTTCTGTTTCACATCTTCCGTCAATCATTTTCACCGCTTCTCTCATCTCCTCTGTGGACATATTATCCAACATTATCACATCGACACAGCCTGTCGCTAAAGCTTCTCTAACTTCATCCAAATTTCTTGTTTCAACTTCGATTTTTAAATCTTTTCCGATTTTTTCTAAATAAGCTTTTACAGAATTGACTGCTTGAGTTATACCACCTGCATAATCATTGTGATTGTCTTTTAACATCACCATATCGTACAATCCATACCTATGATTTTGCGCGCCTCCAATTGCTACCGCCCATTTCTCACACATTCTAAAATTTGGAGTAGTTTTACGAGTGTCCAATATTTTCACATCCAAACCATGAACTTCATCGACAGCTTTTCTTGCATAAGTCGCTATCCCGCTCATTCTTTGCATACAATTGAGCACCAAACGCTCACAAGTCAAAATCGATTGTGCAGATCCTTTCACATAAAACGCAACTTCTCCAGCTTTTACCACTTCTCCATCTTGCTTGAGAACTTCTATGGCTAAATTTTCATCGAAATGTTTAAAAATTTCCTTTGCTAATTCCACACCTGCCAACACACAATCTTCTTTGATCAACAACTGTGCTTCATCGATCAAATCTGCTGGTACACTCCCTAAAGTCGAATGATCTCCATCGCCCACATCTTCTTTAAATGCTTGGCTTATAAAGTAATTCAGCTTTTCTTGGGTAACATATACTGGTCTTTTCATCCTATAAAATTCAGTTAAAATAAAACGGTGGCAATTAGCCACCGTCAAAAATAAAATATTTTCTAAAGAATTAAAGCTTTAACTCTGCATTTACTTTTCTAACAGCTTCAGCTGCAGTATTGAATTTTTCTTTTTCGTCATCAGTCAATGTAATATCAACGATTTTCTCAACACCATTTTTACCGATAATTGCTGGAACTCCTAAACAAATATCGTTTTGACCATATTCACCTTCCAATAATAGTGAACAAGGGAACATTTTTTTCTGGTCGCAAAGAATGGATTGAACCATGCTCGAAACTGCTGCACCTGGTGCGTACCAAGCTGAAGTTCCTAACAATTTAGTCAAAGTAGCTCCACCTACACGAGTTTCTTGTTCAACATAATCTTGTTCTTCTTGACTTAAAAACTCAGAAACTGGAACACCATTACGAGTCGCTTTGCTCAACAATGGAACCATACCTGTATCTGAATGCGCAGCGATTACCATTCCATCAACATCAGAAATTGGACAATCCAAAGCTTCTGCCAATCTATATTTGA
>DEQC01000065.1 GCA_002359055.1 Flavobacteriales bacterium UBA3376
AGTACAATTAACCAGAGCATTAATATTTCAAACCATTTGGCATCATAAACCAATGCTTTAGCGGTGGGTGTATCGAAATCACTTTCAACAAAAGTTGCAATAGCCATCGATATTGCATAAATGAACAATAGAACCGCCATGGTGCGGGTTGAAAAAAGAAAATTCTTTAAACGCTTCATTATTTTTATATATATCTTTTGAATGCAAATATAGTTTATGTATAACGAAATAAGGGTATCAAATGAATGATTTTTGATACCTTTTGGCGGGTTGTTTAGAACCAATTTAAAATAAAATTTAGTTAATCCACCGAAATTATTTAACTTTTCAGCGTTTTTGAAAAGTCTTATTTAACATCCAACTTTATGGCATCAAATCAAGTTAAAACCAATTACCCTGCATTATACACTTTGATAGTTGTATTTTTCTTTTGGGGATTTATTGCAGCAGGTAACAGTATTTTTATTCCATTTTGTAAACACTATTTCAATTTAGATCAATTTCAATCTCAGCTGGTGGACTTTGCATTTTATACAGCTTATTATGTTGGCGCATTGCTTTTGTTCATTTTCGGATCTTTGTCAGGAAAGGATTTGGTAGGAAAATGGGGATACAAAAAAAGTATTGTCTATGGTTTGTTGTTCTCTGCTTTTGGGGCAGCAGCAATGATAGTTGCGGTCGAAGTCAACGAATATTTGGGTATGCTCATAGGGTTGTTTATAGTTGCTTTAGGTTTTTCACTTCAGCAAACTGCAGCCAATCCATTCGCTATCTTATTGGGTGATCCCAAAACTGGTGCAAGTCGGGTGAATTTGGGAGGTGGAATTAATTCATTTGGTACGACCATCGGACCATTGATTTTAGCATTTGCACTTTTTGGAACTACTGCAGCAGTTTCTGATGAGGATATCGCAGCTTTGCCACTCAATAAAGTGATGTATCTGTACGCAGGTGTTGGACTTTTGTTCGTAGCTGCAGCAGCTTTATTTTATTTTTCTAAAAAAGTTCCAAAAGGAATTTCTCATGAACCGATCGAAAAGTCTAACAAAGCCATTCGAGCTCTTGTGATTATGACTTTGCTTTTGGGAATTATGTTTGTTCCTGTTTTTAATAGTTATAAAAGCGATGATGCCATTCAAATTGCTCAATTAGAATCTGAACTAAAAACCATGACCGATGCAGCAGAAATTACTATGATGCAAACGCAAATTACTGATTTAAAAGACCCTTTAGAAACCAAGAGAATTCTTTATTTAAGCGGTGCTTTATTGGTCGTTTTGGGTGGATTGTCTATTGCTGGATTTTCTGCTAAAAGAGATCCCAAAGGTTGGGGAGCGATGCAATATCCTCAATTGATTTTAGGGATGATAGCGATTTTTATTTATGTAGGAGTGGAGGTGACCATTGGTAGTAATTTAGGAGATTTACTTCAACAACCTGAATTTGGTAGCCATAGTTCATCGCAAATCGCTCCTTATATTTCCATGTATTGGGGAAGCTTAATGATTGGTCGATGGGCAGGAGCGATTACCGCTTTCAATATCATGGGGTTCAAAAAACGCTTGTTGTTGATCATCGTACCTCTCGTCGCTTTTACAGTGATTATTGGTGTAAATACATTGGCAAACCAAGATATGACTCCATTGTATTATTACGTTATCTGCATTTTTATTCAAATCATCATGTTTTTCATTGCCAAAGATCGTCCAGCATTCACATTGTTGATTTTCGGTATTTTCGGTTTTGCTGCCATGTTGGCTGGGTTATTCATGGAAGGAATGGTGGCGATTTATGCATTTTTAGCAGGTGGATTGGCTTGTAGTATTATGTGGCCATCGATTTTTTCTTTGTCATTGATGGGCTTGGGTAAATATACAGCACAAGGGTCGGCATTTTTAGTTATGATGATTTTGGGTGGAGGAATTATACCACCAATTCAAGGGAAAGTTGCTGATATTATTGGCATTCATCATTCGTATATAGTTGCAGCAGCTTGTTTTGTTTATTTAGCATTTTTTGCTTTCATCGTTAAATCTTTCTTGAGAAAACAAGGAATAGAAGTCGATCAATTGAATACTGAAAAAGTATAATTAGTAGTTTGGTGCTTAGATATTCAAATTTTTGAAAAACAATTGAATTAAATTGTAAAAAGATTGAAAGAAAGACCGAGAATCAAAATTGAATTAACAGTTGTTGATAAAATAATTGAACTCATCAGTTGGGTTTTGTTGATTGGTATTTGGATTTTGACCATTACCAATTACCAAAATTTACCGGAAACAATTCCTATTCACTTTGATAGCAAAGGTGTGGCAGATGGATTTGGCAATAAATCCATGCTTTTTCATTTGCCAATAGTAGCCACTGTAATTTTTATTGGTTTAACTATTTTGAATAAACTTCCAAATACTTTCAATTATTTACAGGAAATAACCATAGAAAATGCTTTCAAACAATATCGAATTGCAACGCGAATGATGCGAGTTTTGAAATTGATCATAGTGTTGATTTTTGGATTGATTTCTTACCAAGTGATCAAACATGCGGCGGGAGAAATCGAAGGTTTAAGTAGTTGGTTTTTACCATTTGTGCTGATTTCTATTTTTGTACCTACGATTTACTTTATGATTAAATCTTCTCAACCCTAAATCATTTGTAATTAAAAAAACTTAAATCTTCAAAAACTTCGTCCTGATTTTAAAGAAGGAGGAACAGTCACTGCAGGAAATGCTTCAGGTTTAAATGATGGAGAAGCAGCAGTATATGTTGCATTGGGCGAGGCTTTAAATAAATACGGTTTAAAACCAATGATACGAATAGTCTCTTCGGCAGTAACTGCAATAACCGAGAATTATGGGAATTGGACCTGTAATGGCCACGAAAAAACGCTGGTTTGACTTTGGATTAAATGGATGTGATGGAATTCAATGAAGCTTTTGCAGCACAAGCGCTTATATTTAAACATCTGATTGAAACATTTGACGCTTTGGGTTATTCAGAACCTGAAATAGAAACCGAGATCGTTTTGTTGCTTATAGACAATCTTTGGAAAGGTTTTGTTTCTGAAAAACTTTCGGGCGAAACTTGTGAAAAAATAACGATGTTGCTAAAAAAGAAATACGAACTTTGAGTTTTTAGATTTATTTTTTTAATTGATTTGAGAGGGAAATATGGAAATTAATATCCATATTTCCCTTTCCATTTTTTGTTCAATGAAGTTTTATCGGATTGCTCCCTTGCGTTCATTCCTGGCTTGTAAAGTGTGGTTCCAGAAATTTCATCGGGTAAAAATTCTTGTTCAACAAAATTTCCTTGATGCGCATGAGCATATTTATAATCCTTTCCATAATCCAAATCTTCCATCAATTTCGTAGGAGCATTTCTCAAATGCAATGGTACGGATAAATCTCCAGTTTGCCTTACGAGTTGTTGGGCGAGATTTATGGCTTCATAAGTTGAATTGCTTTTTGGTGAATTGGCCAAATAAATGGCACATTGACTAAGTATGATTCTCGCTTCGGGATAACCTATGGTGTTGACTGCTTGAAAGCAATTATTGGCAATGACCAAAGCGGTAGGGTTAGCATTTCCGATGTCTTCCGATGCTGAAATAATGAGCCTTCTTGCAATGAATTTTAGATCTTCTCCACCTTCAATCATTCTTGCCAGCCAATAAACAGCACCATTGGGGTCTGATCCACGGATGGATTTGATAAAAGCAGAAATGATATCATAGTGCATTTCTCCACTTTTGTCGTATTTGACGATGTTTTCTTGAATGGATTGAGTCACAGAATTGTTATCTATGATGATTTTTTCATCGGTTTCATTGTTGACCACCAATTCAAGTCCATTGAGTAATTTTCTCGCATCACCACCTGAAAATCTAATCAATGCATCGGTTTCTTTTATGGTAATATTTTTTTTGCTTAAAAATTCATCTTCTCGAATTGCTCGATTGATAAGTTCTTCCAAATCTTTTTTGTCCAAACTTTTGAGAGTATAGACTTGACATCTCGACAATAGTGCAGGTACGACTTCGAAACTTGGATTTTCGGTAGTTGCTCCGATGAGTACTATCCAACCTTTTTCAACTGCACCTAATAAACTATCTTGTTGACTTTTGTTGAATCGATGGATTTCATCTATGAAAAGAATTGGTGACTGTCCACCCGAAAAAAGGTTTTGATTTTTAGCTTTATCAATAATTTCTCTTACTTCTTTAACTCCTGAGTTAATTGCACTCAGTTCATAAATACTTCGTTTTGAAAGTTCGGATATCATCTGAGCCAGAGTGGTTTTTCCAGTTCCTGGAGGTCCCCAAAAAATCATTGATGCTATGTGACCTGATTTTAGCATGGTTCGAATGGGGCCGTTTTCACCAATTAAATGTTTTTGATTGATGAAATTGTCCAAGGTTTTTGGTCGCATTCTCTCAGCTAAGGGTTGAATCATTTTAAAATCTTTTTCACAAAGTTAACTACAAAAACAAAAAGCCACCCATTGAGGTGACTTTTTGTTGAAAATAATTAATTAATAAGGAGAGATTAATTGGCCCACCAAAGCTTGCTGTTGATTTCGTCGCCATTGCTTAATTGGCTGGCAGCATCTTGGTAGTTTGATGAATTGATGTTCTGTTCTGAAATTGGGTATCTTACCCTTGATGGAATGTCCGTAGCGATTACATTACCCGATTGAAGCGGTGTAAATGTATAGGTATCACCATTTACAAAATAACCAGTTTGTCCTGGCAGCAATAGTATATCGCCATCGGGATATCCCGTTCTTCTATATTCAACCCAAGCTTCTTGTGGTTGCATAAATAAAGTAATGTATTTTTGAGTGATAACATTTTCTTCATTTGCTGCAGGTAAATTCGCTATATAGGCTGTGATATGAGTTTCATCGACACCCCATTTTTCCATTGAAGCTCTTACTCCAGCTTCATAATTCGATTGACTCCATCCGTTCAATTCAGAAAGTATGAATTCGACTTCCGAATATTCCATAAGCACTTCTCCAAAATCAGGTTTCATAACATTGAAAGACATGAAAGAAGTTTCTCCAATCGTGCTTGAGTTAGACCCTGAAGGCATACCATAAGGTTCGCCTATGTATTGGTCCAATAAACTCGTATCATTGAGAATATTTTGGAAAGGAGTTTCAGTATAAGCGCGATCAATGACTTGATATGCGGAATATCCAATAGGTGCAATCATTTTTGGAAGTCTTGGGTCAATTCCAAAATTACCAGATACACCTTTCAACAAATTGACAAATTGAGAGTTTGCTGCAAAGTCTTGTCGTCTTCCAACTGCAAATGTTTGCCAGAATGGAGAACCTTCGATGGAACTTGTTCCAAATGACTGAACTGCATTATCGGCATTTGATGTAAACACTCCACTTGCAATTGCATCAGAAATGTGTGCATTAGCTTCGGGGTAAACATGTTTAATTCTATTTGCGATTCTCAATCTCAAAGAATTAGCAAACTTTCTCCATTGCTCAGCATCTCCATTATAAATATTGTCACCACTGATGAAAACTGGTTCCGCAGTGTTCAACTGATTGGCAGCCGCTTTTAATTCGTTAAGAATATCGGCATAAATCTTCTGTTGAGAAGCATATTTGGGTTGAAGAATCTCATCGATTTGAAGCGCTTGAAAATCAGGGTCTTGATTGCTGTAAGACCAATAAGGCACATCGCCAAAATGAGCTGCCAATTGATCGAATACATAAGAAAGCATGATTCTACTGACAGCAATTTGGTTTTCTATGTTTCCATAAGCTTCCATTTGTGTTCTGGTATCAGGATTTTCACAAAAATCTATGATTGATTTTAAATCATTAGCTGTTTTGTAATGATAAAACCAACCGTTTGAAGTTTGAGCTTCTCTGTATTGATATTTATCTTCTTCAATATAAATGTATTGAGTCGAATATTGCATCCATGGCAGAGATAGTCTCCCTGACCACCATCCATCACGAGTATAATTCATGAGGTATCTTGTAGCACCATTGAAAATCATATTGGTCGGCGCTACTTCTGGGTCATTGGGATTGGTGTTGATTTTTTCAAAATCATCATCACAAGCAGTCAAACCGAAAATGGTTAATCCTGCTAATCCAATGGCAAATATTTTTTTCTTAAAAAATTTCATAACTGTTAATTTTAGAATTGTAATCTTAAATTCATACCGATAGATCTCGTTGCAGGTAAATTTCCACCTTCTAAACCTTGAATATTTCCACTACCAGTGGAGGCCATCTCAGGATCATAATCCTTGTTGTCCAATCCCCAAGTAGCTAAATTTCTACCAAATGCACTGATTTGAATTCCACTAAATGGTCCAGTTAATTTTGAAGGGAAAGTATAAGTCAGAGTAACTTCTCTTAATTTAATATAATCCGCATTGAATATATTCTGTGCGTCAGGTCCTGAATAGAAATGTGAGAAATAGGTTTGTGCATCAACTACAGTGTTGTTTTGTGAAGTGTCAGTTACTGTATAACTTCCATCGCTGTTGTAGTTAATAGTACCAGTTACACCTGTTGAGATGATTCCGTTTTCACGAACTCCGTCAGCAGCAGTTGCTGCTGCCATACCACTATACATACTCCACATATGTGAAGTTGAGAAATATTTCCCTCCTTTTTGAACATCTATCAATGCGCTCAAAGTGAGGTTTTTGTAAGTAAAGGTGTTTCTGAAGCCCATATTATAATCAGGCAAAACAGATCCAAGACTTTTCACAGGTGTTGAAGCGTACAATCCATTGGCATTAACAACTTTATTGCCCTCGTTATCATATACGAAATCAGTTCCTCTGATTTGTCCCCATTCTTCCCCCAAAATACCAGCAATAGATACATTGAATGGTGCGTTTCCGATGATAATGGCTTCTAAATCTCCATAGAGGTCAGTAATTTTGTTTTTGTTTTTAGAGAAGTTCCAAGTTAAACTCCATTCAAAATCACTTGTTCTTACAGGAACAACGGTAACTAAAGCTTCTATACCTTTGTTTTCCATAGCTCCAGCATTTAGGTTTTTGAATCCAAATCCAGTAGATGCAGATGTTTGAACAGGCATGATCAAGTCTTGAGTTTCTTGCTCATAATAAGTTACGTCAAACATGAATCTGTTTTTAAACATTCTGGCTTCTAAACCAACTTCCCAAGTAGTCACTAATTCAGGTTTTAAATCTGAATTTCTTCTTGTGCTTTCGTTGGTAAATGTTGGAGTTTCTAAGAAGATAGAAGACAGACTCGACGCTAAAAATACGTTGTTCAATAAATATGGATCTGCATCATGTCTAACTTCTGACCAACCTCCTCTTATTTTACCAAAACCTAACCAAGAAGATTCAATCAATTCTGAGAATACAAAACTTCCACTTAATGACGGATAGAAATAAGAGTTGTTGTGCGATGGTAAAGTTGATGACCAGTCGTTTCTACCAGTTACATCAACAAATAATAAATTGTCCCATCCTAAAGAAACTTGACCAAAAACACTATTCGTTCTACTTTTTGTTCTTGCTTCAGTGATAATCGGAGTTTCTTTACTATTTCCTAAATTGTAAATTTCAGGAGCAATCAAACCTCCACTGGTTGAACCACTGAGTAAGTTAGCATTCATATCTTTTCTGTTGATACCAGCAAAAGCATTTACGCTGAAACGTCCGAATTCCTTGTTGAAATGTAAACGTCCTTCATAGTTCATTTCTGTAAATCCACGTTTTGTATAATTGTATTCAGATGTGGCAGCTGAACCTATGGCAACGTGACTATTGACATCGAAAGAATAGGTGTCTCCGTAAATGGTTGTGGTAGCATATAAATTTTCATTGAAATCGTATCTTAATTTAACGTTTCCATAAAATCTATTTCTCAAGTCTTTAGAAGTGTTTTCGTAAACTGTCCAATAGGGATTATCAGAATAAGCAGGAGTGCCATCGAACCAAGAAGTTCTGTTCCAAGTTCTCTGAGTTCCATCGGATAATTTATAATCTCTCAATTTTGCGAAGTCTAATTGTCTTTGTCCCCATTGGAAGAATTTCTGAATAACACTATTGTCACCATAACCAACTTCGGGTCTGTTAAAACCACTGGTTCTTACATAATTGATGTCGGCAGATGCGGTGAAATTATCATTGAATCTGTTTTGAAGGTTCAATGAGGCTGTAGATCGTTTTAAAGTTGAGTTAGGGACAATTCCCGATTGGTTTACGTTGGATAAAGAGAATCTGGCCATTGTATTTTCATAGGATTTCCCAAATGAAATACTATTGGTGTAAGTTATTCCATGCCTAAAGAAGTCTTCTACATCGGTTTTAGGATATACCCAAGGAGTAGGTGTCAAATAGTCACTTGCAAATTCAGGGTCAAAGGCATTCCATTGTAAAACCAATCGATTGGGATCATATTTTGGTCCCCAGCTTTCGTCCACTCCAAAAGCTACGATTTCATAATCGGTACCATTGATATTAACTACCTCAAATTCTCCATCACCACCACCATAAATCTTTTGTAATCTTGGGAAAATTGAAATTGTCTCGACCGAAATACCAGTGTTAAGAATGATTTCATCTCTTCCTTTTCTTGCGCTTTTTGTGGTAATCATAATTACACCATTGGCTCCTCTGGACCCATATAAAGCAGCTGCAGGTCCTCCTTTCAAAACATTGATAGATTCTATGTCATCTGGGTTGATATCAAATGCCATGTCACCATAGTCACGTCCACCAGCTCCTCTTTGAGTATTGGTGTCATTGAAGTTGGAGTTGTTCATAGGAACTCCGTCAACGACAATTAAAGGACGGTTTTCTCCAGTTAATGAAGTGACTCCTCGAATGGTCAATCGAGTCGATCCACCCAAATTCGATGATGGGGAAGTGATTTGAACTCCTGCTACATTTCCAGACAATGCATTCAATGGATTGCTAACCCTAGAAGCTGCTAAAATGTCACCATCCACTTCTTGTGAAGAATATCCAAGTGATCTTTCGTCACGGCTGATTCCAAGGGCGGTAATTACTACACCTTCCAAGGCAACAGTTTCAGACGGGGTCAATTGAACATTGTACACATTTGCATCAGTAATGGTAATTAATGCAAGGTTTTTGTCCATAGCTTCAATAGTTATAACATCACCTGCATTGACGGAGATAGAAAAGTTTCCGTCCAGATCTGAATAGGTTTCCTGCCCTGATGGTGCGGTAATTACAGCATCATAAATAGGAAACCCGTTTTCATCAGTGACATTTCCACTGATGGTCTTTTGTTGTGCAATTAGAAATCCTCCGAAGAGAACGCCAATTATCACAAATAAACCTTTTAACTTTGCTCTCATGTGTTAAAATATTTAGTTAATGTTTCACTAATTTAACATATAACTAACAAACAAAGGTTATAAAGACGTTTTATTTTTTTCAATTTTAATTATGAAAAGTCAATTTTCGCTCAATAAAATAGAGGTTGGATGTGATGAGGCAGGTCGTGGATGCCTTGCTGGTCCTGTGTTTGCAGCTGCTGTAGTTCTGGATGAGTCGTTTGAAAATGAGTGGATTAAAGATTCTAAAAAATTAACAGAAAAAAAGAGAAATGAACTCAGATCTGTTATAGAAAAGCAAGCTTTGGCTTGGTCTGTAGCTTTTGTTGATGTAAATGAAATAGACGAAATCAATATTTTGAATGCAAGTATTTTGGCTATGCATAGAGCTTTGGATGCATTGACTATTGATTTTGAGCATATTGCTGTGGATGGTAATAGATTCAAAGATTATAAAAAAATCGAATCGACTTGTATCATCAAAGGTGATTCTAAATTTCAAAACATTGCAGCAGCATCTATTTTAGCCAAAACTTATAGAGATGATTATATGAAGAAAATTCACGAAGAATTTCCAGCATATAATTGGTCGAAAAATAAGGGTTATCCAACCAGAGAACATAGAAGTGCTATTGAGGAATTAGGTCCGTGCAAATACCATCGACTATCTTTCAGTTTGTTGCCTAAACAGGTGAAATTGGATTTGTAAATTAAATCCTAACTTCTTCTGGAACCAGTAGTTTATAATCACCATTGTTTTTAATAACATCTCTAACAATGCTCGAGCTGATGTATGATTTTCCAGAGGAAGTCAATAAGAACACAGTTTCTATTTCTTTGTTTGCGATGGCTCGATTGGTGTGAGCAATGGCTTTTTCGAATTCAAAATCCGCCGGATTTCTCAAACCTCTTAAAATGAATTTCGCGTTTTTTCTTGCGCAATAATCAACAGTTAATCCTTCATAAACATCTACTTCGACATTTGGGAATTTACTCAAAGCGGCTTCGATCCATTTTCTTCTTTGCTCCAAAGAAAACATATAACTCTTTTGAGCATTTTGTCCGATGGCCACAATTATTTTATCAAATAAAGGTACAGCTCGTTCGACTATATCATAATGTCCTAAAGTAATTGGGTCAAAGGATCCTGGGAAAATAGCTATGCGTTCCATAAATTTTTTCTGTTTAATGCAATTTCAATTTCGTTGTCAAATAAATCTTTCAAATTTAAATTTGAATATTCTGCTTGTTGTGGGAAAATACTCGCAGAAGAAAATCCTGGAAGTGTATTCATTTCTAAAAAATGAGGAAGACCATTGACTATGATATATTCCGAGCGAGTGATTCCTGTCATTTGTAAACTTTCATAAGCTTTGGCAGCAATTTCTTCGACTTTTTTTCTTGTTTCATCGTTCAGCCTTGCAGGTGTAATTTCGTCTGAAGCACCTTCATATTTGGCTTCATAATCAAAAAAATCGTTGTGACTAACAATTTCAGTAATTCCAACGATTTTGGTTTCACCCTTGAATTGAATCACTCCGACTGAAACCTCAGTTCCATCCAAAAATTCTTCTATCAAAACTTCTTTATCTTCCTTGAAAGCCAATTCTAATGCAGCTTTCATTTCTGATTTTTCATGAACTTTGGAAATGCCTAAACTCGAACCCGATTGATTAGGTTTTACAAAACAAGGCAAACCAATTTTATTTAAAATTTCATCGAGGTCATAAGGTAGATTTTGATGAATGTAAACTGATTTTGCGTGAGGAATTCCGTATTTTTCTAAAACAGCAATACAGTCTTTTTTGTTGAAAGTCAAAGCTGATTGGTAAAAATTACAACCGGTATAAGGCAATCCTATAAGTTCCCAATAAGCTTGTAAATATCCATCTTCGCCAGGAGTTCCATGAATGATGTTGACTACACAATCGAACTTGTGTTTGTTCCCATTGATGGTATAACTAAAATCTTCTTTATTGATCGGAAATTTCTCTCCATCGATTTCCGCATACCAGCCTTCTTTTAAAATTCTGACGCGAACTTTATTGTATTTTTCATCGTCCAAACTATCGAAAACCAATTCACAACTCTTGAGAGAAACTTTATATTCATCCGAATAACCACCAGCGACTACAGCTATATTTAACATAAAGATTTAATTCTAAATTCAAAGATAAGATGAAATTAGAAATTGAGAAGGTTTTTGTTTTAATTTTAGTTAAAATGGAATTTTAATCAAAAACTTTTGATCGAAATTTTTATAGCTATAATTCACATAAAATTTTTATGTAAGTTTGTAGCTTACTTTATTTGGTGTGAGATTTGAATGAAAATGAAATCTTGTATTCTAAATTATTTGATTTGTGAGATTTATAAGAACGTTTTTTAATTGGCAATTTTGGGCAAGTATAGGGATTATGCTGCTTTTGTGTTTTGGGTTGTATCACTTTACCTTTAAAGTTTGGTTGAAGTCATATACGAATCATAATCAAGAGATAGAATTGCCGGATTTGTATCAAATGCATATCGATGATGCTTTAAAAACGCTTGATAGTTTGGGGTTGACTTATGAAGTTGATAGTGTGAGATTTGATTCCGCCTATTTGCCTTTATCGGTTTTAGAATCTTATCCAGAAAAAGGATTTAAAGTAAAGAAAGGCAGAAAAATTCTGATCAAATCAAATCCAAGTGATTGGCGTCCAACTTTTTTACCTGACATCGTTGGGAAATCGAAAAGGTTGGCAATCACACAACTCAAGTTGGCTGGTTTAGAAGTAGGTGATACGATTTATAAACCAGATTTGGCAAGAGACGCAGTCTTGGGAGTTATGTATAAAGGTAGAAGTATCGAAAAAGATTTTGAATTGCCTCGTTTTGCAAAAGTAGATTTGATTTTAGGGAAAGGTTTAGAATACGGAGTGAAAACACCTGATTTGATCGGCTTGTTTTTGGAAGAAGCTGAATCTTCTATTTTGGCCAATCGATTTGATGTTGGAAGATTAAGTGTTGAAGGTCCTGTGGTCGATAGTTCAGAACTTCGAGTGTTTTATCAATATCCTTTGCCAAACGATAATTACGACCAAGGTCTGCCAGTAGATTTATGGTTGAGTACAAAAGACATAAAAAGTTTAGAAAATATTATCAAGGATTTGAATCGTCAATATCGAAACTTCGGTGACAATGATTCGCTTGCCATTGAAACTTATAGAGGTGAGCTCAATTTGGACGATGAATCTATAAATTCTCCTCAACTTCAAGCTTTAGAAGATACGGATAAAAGTGAAGAGAATGAGGAGAAGTCTGAAGAAAATTCAGGCTCGAGAGGATTTCAGTTTGATTAATTGTGAAGAAATATAATTGGATATGAATAAAGAAAATTCTTTCCAAAAGTTTTCAGTTGTAGTAGAGGAGGGGCAAAAACCTTTGAGAATTGATAAATTTTTGGTTGAAACTTTGGATGGAATAGTTAGAAGTAAAATCCAGAAAGCTTCCGAGGGAAATTTGCTTTTTGTCAATGGTGAAAACGTTAAATCCAATTATAAAGTCAAACCTGGAGATGCAATAGAAATTTCTATTGAATCACAACCCAATTTATTGAATGTTGAAGCTGAGGATATTCCTTTGGATCTAATTTATGAAGATGAGGAATTAGCTGTTATCAATAAGCCGGCAGGAATGGTCGTTCATCCAGGACATGGAAATTATTCAGGAACTTTGGTCAACGCTATCAAACATCATTTCGTCAATCTTCCTTCTATGAAATCGGATACGGATCGTCCGGGTTTGGTTCATCGAATAGATAAAGACACGAGTGGATTGTTGGTCATAGCCAAAACAGAAGCTTCAATGGAAAGTTTAAATGCTCAATTCAAAGCACATTCAGTGACGAGATTGTACAATGCTTTGGTTTGGGGAGAGGTTGAAGAAGATGCTGCTACGATTGAAGGAAATATAGGTCGTCATCTGAAAGATCGTTTGCAAATGTCTGTTTTTGAAGATGGAAGTCAAGGGAAACACGCAATTACTCATTACAAAGTATTGGAAAGATTTACGTATGTAACTTTGGTTGAATGTCAATTAGAAACTGGTAGAACTCATCAAATCAGAGCACACTTTAAACACATCGGTCATCCGCTTTTCAATGATGAAAGGTATGGAGGCGATAAAATATTGAAGGGAACTACATTTAGTAAATACAAACAATTTGTTGAAAATTGTTTTAAAGTTTGTCCTAGACAAGCTTTGCATGCAAGAAGTCTTTCGTTTGATCATCCGACAACAAGCGAGAGAATGCACTTTGAGCAAGAACTTCCAGAAGATATTCTAGAATTGCTGGACAAGTGGAGAAATTATACCAAACATTCGAGGAATGAATAATGTAAAACAACCGTTTTGAATTCAATTCAAAACGGTTGCTTTTTTTGGATTCAATATTTTATTCCAATGATAAAATATATTTAACCATAAGTCTTGCATCTTCTTCACTTAAATCTAAGTGAGGAGTCATAGGAATTTCTCCCCAAATACCCACACTTCCGTCAATGATATGTGATACCAGTACGTCGATATCCTCTTCAGAGTATTTTTCAGCTACTTCTTTATAGCTTGGTCCAATGACTTTTGTATCATTTTGGTGACAAGTACGGCAGTCGCTACCTTCGATCAAAGCCAATCCAGCTTCGAGTGAATTGTCGGCTGATGCAGTTTCTTCTGAAGCATCACCACTGTCTTCTTTATAAACCGAGTCATCTTGAGCAACTGTTGCGTCCATGTCTGGGTCTGTTGGTTGTTGTTCTCCTCCTGAAGAACAAGATACCATAAATGCTAAAAAGCTAATTGCAATAATAATGTTTTTCATGTCATATAAATTTTTGGTTATGAATTATTTAATAGTTTGTTGATTTCATTTACAACCTCAGAAGTATCAACAGATAAACCTTCTTTTTGATAAGTTAAAACTCCTTGGTCTGAAAAAACACTGATGATGTTTGAATGTGAAAAATCAATAGGTGAGATCTGTTTGTATTTTACTGACAAAACATTGGCAAATTCTCGAGTCGATGCTTCATCGCTTCTTAAAAATAACCATTGATCACCATTGAAATCATTATCATTTAAATATTTTTTCATCGTTTCTGGAGTATCAACTTTTGGGTCTATAGAAACCAACACTAATTTGATTTTATTTTCATTATAATTTCCTAATTTTTTTTCAATTTCTCTCATTTCTCCCGTCAATCTTGGGCAAGCGGTTTTGCATGAAGTATAAATCATCACCATAACCAGAGTGTTTCCTTTTAAATCAGAGAGTTTTATGAATTCTCCCTCTTGATTTTCCCATTCTGAATTCAATTGAAAAATCGATTCAGACGAATCATTTGTTAGATGTTCATCTTTCTGATTGCAAGCCATTGCAGTGAAAGCGATCATTAAGTATATGAGTAAGTTTTTCATATCATAAATCTTTAGCACATCTAAATCCAAGGTTGTTGACGTTGTAATTGGCTTTTAAACTTCCTCTCATCGCATAACGTACAAAAGCAGCATAATTGTGCAAATCAGAAGTTGTTACAGCAGCACCTGCACAAAATAAATCTTCGTTTTTTGAACTGTCATTTCTGGATTCTCCAGACATCATGACTGAGTTAAAATCTTCGGTCCATTCCCACACTTTTCCATACATATCATATACGCCATAAAAGTTGGGTTGTTCAAGTTTAATTGAGGTTTTATACGTGTCTTTTTTTTGGTAAGACTTTAGGATGGCATCGGAGAATTCAGTTTTTTTTGAAGCATCTTTAGTCGTTGCGTCGGCCAATGCCACAAATTCCCATTCGTCAACGGTTGGTAATCGTTTTCCTACACTTTTTGCGTAGGCGTTAGCTGCAAACCAAGAAATGTTTGTAACTGGTGAATTGGGACTTACATCTTTTGGAAATTCGAAGTCGCTTGGCCAGTTTTTTAAATAATCTATATCTGCATATAGACGAGAGACATTGCTTTTGGTCCACTGTGGATTCTTTTTTAAAAAATCTAAGAATTCCTCATTTGTAACGGGACTGTCATCCATGTAAAACGGTTTTACCTTTACTAACTTTCCTGAATCTTGACCGATGAATCCTTCGTAGGTTCCGCCATCAATTTTCACCATGTTTTTATTAGTGTAAATATACGTTGTTTTTTTAGAAACTTTATAAGAATCCTGCTTTCTTATGTTAGGATAACAAGAAGAAATAATAAGGATAAAACCGATTACAATGAATTTCATAACCTTGAATTTATTGATATTTATAGTTTTTGATCGTTGGGTTTATGCTCGTAGAAAATGTTTGGATTTTCTTCTCCACTAACTTTTATTTTACCCAAAGCACCTTTGTGAAAAGCTCTAAAAATCGCGTGGTCAACAAGTACATAATCACCTGGAACATCCGCTTTGAATTCGACTATGGCAGCACCTCCAGCTGGAATACTCGTGGTTTGAACATTTTCCATAATCGTAGTTCCTCCTTCTGTATAAACTTTATCGAAAATTTCTCCAATTACGTGAAAAGATGAGGTTAAGTTTGGTCCACCATTTCCTACAAATAATCGTACAGTTTCCCCAACTTTTACTTGCAATTCATTGTCGCCCATCAAAGCACCTGTATTTCCGTTGAAAACAACATAATCGGGTTGCTCAGCGATCGCTTTGTTGATGTCAAATTCTTGAAGTCCTTTTTCGCCATAAGCTCCTTTTGTGTAAAAATCTCCTTGCATGATATAAAATTCTTTGTCCACAGGAGGTAATCCACCTTCAGGTTCAATTAGAATTAATCCATACATTCCATTGGCGATGTGCATTCCAACTGGTGCAGCTGCACAATGGTAAACATATAATCCTGCATGTAAAGCTTTGAAAGTGAAAACTGCTTCTTTACCTGGTGCTACAAAAGTCGCTTCAGCACCTCCTCCAGGACCGTTGACAGCGTGTAGGTCAATGTTGTGTGGGAAATTGCTATCGTCTCTGTTTTTCAAATGCAATTCGATTTCATCTCCTACTCTTGCTCGTATAAAAGTTCCAGGAACCGTTCCATTGAACGTCCAAAAGTTGTACTCAACTCCATTGGCCAATTCACCGACTTCTTCAATCACTTCGAGATTTACAACGACTTTCTTTGCTGCTCTGTTACCAACTGCCGATTGTACATAAGGAGGTGCAGGTAATTCCATAACTTCAACTGTACCGTCAGTTTTAATTTCTTCAGCATTGATTGTGTTTAATGCTAAATCAGATTCTTGAGTGTTTTTTGAACAAGAACTGACGCCTGTTATCACCAGTAAGCCTAAAATTATTTTCCGTTTGAATGATTTCATAATATATGTTTTTTAAATTAATGTCATTTTTCTTAATACAAATTTACATATTAAAGTATAAAAGACATTTTAATCTTTTATGAGATGTGTCATTGACGAACATGAAATTTATCAGAAAATATACAATGCTTAAGGAGGTGTAAGTAGATGATGATTTTTAATGCTTTGTCGATAGAA
>DEQC01000099.1 GCA_002359055.1 Flavobacteriales bacterium UBA3376
TGGTTCGAAGATAATTCTCCTTTGATGGAAGAACATAAAAAAGAAGATGTTAAAGGAATTTCTGCTAAAGCGATCAACGTAATAGTTGAGTCAGGTGATGCCGCTCCATCGACTCCAATTGGTATCAACTTGCCGAATTCAGATTGGATCAGAAAAGAACACGGATCTAAATCGGTTTCTTTGAGCAATATTGTAAATGCTTACAACGCAAATAGTGCTGGAAGTGGATTTTTGGATGAATTCGTGAATGATGCTGAAATGATTGAATTGATGAAAGAATATGGTGCTTTGTCAAATAATTTGCACACAGATATGCACGAATGTATCGGTCATGCTTCAGGTAAATTAAATCCTGGAGTTGGTACGCCTGATCAAACTTTGAGAAGTTATGCTTCAGCTTTGGAAGAAGCACGAGCTGATTTGGTAGCCTTGTATTATATCTACGATCAAAAATTAATCGATATAGGAGTGATGCCATCATTAGATGTTGGGAAAGTTCAATATTATCAGTACATGATGAATGGATTGATGACTCAATATACGCGTTTGTCTTTAGGTGAAGATATTCAACAAGCACATATGAGAAACAGAAGTTTAGTGGCTTATTGGGCTTACGAAAAAGGTAAAGAAAACAATGTTGTAGAATTGATCAAAGAAAATGGAAAAACTTATGTGAAAATCAATGATTATGATCAATTGAAAACACTTTTTGGTGAATTGTTGAGAGAAATTCAAAGAATCAAATCAGAAGGTGATTATGAAGCTGGAAAAAATCTGATTGAAACTTATGGTGTAAAAGTCGATCAAGAAATTCATAAAGAAGTATTGGATCGATATGCAACTCTAAACATCAAACCTTATTCAGGTTTCATTCAACCGCGTTTATCATTGGTGAAAGATGATGATGGGAAAGTGATCGATGTGAAATTGGAATATGTAGATTCATTCTTTGAACAAATGTTGGAATATGGTAAAAACTATAATTTCTTACCAACTTTCAATTAAAAACAATAAAAGTTAAACATAAAACCGATTGGATATAAAGTTCAATCGGTTTTTTTATTGATTTTAAATAATTGATTCAATCATTATTTAGCACAGTTCAAATGGCTAAACTTCTTTTATAAAACTTATCTTTGCACATTCTAATTTAAGAGAATTAAATTCCAAATTTTATAATGAGAATAGCCGTTTTTGTATCGGGTAGTGGTTCAAATCTTCAAAACATCATTGATTCTATCGAGAGCGGACAGCTTGAGAATGTAGAGATAGCCATGGTCATGGCCGACAGATATTGTTATGGAATCGAGCGTTCATTGGATCACGGTTTACCAACTTATTTATTGGATGATCGTTCAACTTTTTCTGAAGATGCAGATCATAATTTGACAGGAGAAAATGTTGATTTAATCGTTTTGGCAGGATTTTTATCGATTTTAACTCCTGAATTTACTGAAAAATGGAAAAATAAAATCATCAATATTCACCCGTCATTATTGCCCAAATTTGGAGGCAAAGGAATGTACGGAGCCAAAGTTCATCAAGCAGTTTTAGACGCTGGAGAAAAAGTTTCAGGAGCGACAGTGCATTTCGTAACGGCTGGAGTTGATGAAGGTGAAATCATCCTTCAAAAGGAATTTCCAATCGATGAAGGAGATCAAATGGAGGATTTACAAAGAAAAGTTGCTGAAATTGAAAAGGTAATTATGATAGATGCTATCAGAAAATTAAGCCAAAAATAGAAAACAAATAACACAAATTATACATTTATTAACTCGATAATTAAACCGAATTCAGGTTTAATTTCAAATTTAAATTAATATGCAAAAGCAAGCATTGATCAGTGTATCAGACAAATCAAACTTAATTGATTTTGCGAAATTTTTGATGGACAAAGGATATAAAATCCTTTCAACAGGTGGTACCTTTAAACATTTACAAGAAAATGGAATTGAAGTTACCGAAGTTAAAGAAGTAACTGGTTTCCCGGAAATTTTAGATGGTAGAGTGAAAACTCTTCATCCAAACATTCACGGAGGAATTATGGCAAGACGTTCGGATCAAACGCATATGCAAACGTTGAGCGAGCATAATATCAATCCTATTGATATTGTAGTCGTGAATCTATATCCATTTTTCGATAAAATGAATACAGGTCTTACTGAAGCCGAAATGATTGAATTCATTGATATCGGTGGACCTTCCATGTTAAGATCTTCTGCCAAAAACTTTTATGATGTAACTGTGATTACTGAAGTAGAAGATTATGAAAAAGTAAAACAAGAAATCGAAGCCGATGGTCAAACGACTTTAGAAACCAGAAGATTATTGGCCGGAAAAGTGTTTAACTTGACTTCTGCTTATGATGCAGCGATTTCTTCTTATATTTTAAATGATGCTTTCCCAAAATTCCTTGAATCTTCTTACGAGAAAATGATGGATTTGAGGTACGGTGAAAATCCACATCAGCAAGCGGCTTATTATGTCGATAAAACCCGCAATGGAGCGATGAAAGATTTCGAGCAGTTGCAAGGAAAAGAATTGTCTTTCAACAATATCCGAGATATGGATTTGGCTTATAAAGTGGTTTCAGAATTCAAAAATGAAACTGCTTGTTGTGCGGTTAAACATTCAACACCTTGTGGAGTTGCAATTGGTGAAACTGTCATAGATGCTTACGAGAAAGCTTATGCTTGTGATCCGGTTTCAATTTTTGGAGGAATCGTAGCTTTTAACAAAGAAGTTGATGCTAAAACTGCTGAGCAGTTGAATGAAATATTTTTGGAAATTGTAATTGCTCCGAAATTTTCTGCTGATGCTTTGGAAGTTTTTGCTGCAAAAAAGAACGTGAGAATTATCCAAGTGAAAAACCAAGTTTCAGATAGAGTGAGCTATGCGAAAGTCGATGGTGGATTGTTGGTTCAAGGAGTGGATGATCAATTTTCAGATGATTTTAAAGTTGTAACCGAAAAGCAACCGACTGAAAAGCAAATGAATGACTTGGTGTTCGCTCAAAAAATAGTAAAATGGGTGAAATCCAATGCAATTGTTGTAGCTACAAATGGTCAGGCTTTTGGAATCGGTGGAGGACAAACCAATAGAATTTGGGCAGCTCAACAAGCAATCGAAAGAGCGAAAAAAGTTCAAACTGAAGAATTGGTTTTGGCTTCAGATGCGTTTTTCCCTTTTAGAGATACAGTTGATTTTGCTGCTGAAAATGGAATTACAGCTATCATACAACCAGGAGGATCTCTAAAAGATGAAGAGAGTATTCAAGCATGTAATGAACATGGAATTCCAATGGTTTTTACAGGCATGAGACACTTCTTACATTGATAGATTAAGAATTAATGAATATTTAAAACCCTAAAACGATTTAGTTTTAGGGTTTTCTATTTATTTTTCAATTAAATTTAAACGGTAAAACTCATCTGCTATTTTTCTATCATTGGACAAACGAGGCACTTTATTTTGTCCTCCCAATTTACCTTGTGATTTCATATATTCATTAAAACCTTGTTTTTTTACCTTTGAAATCACTAATTTCCTCAAAACATTTCCTGAAATTAAATCATCGTAATAAGTATTAAAACTTCTCAAATGATTGTCCAAAGTTTCAATGAAATTTTCCAAATCTTCGGGTTCTTTTGCAAATTCTATCAACCACTCATGATAAGGCAATCCTTCATCCGGATTGACTTGTGGAGCAATGGTAAATTCTGAAATTTGGGCGGTGTGAACTTTCAAAGTTTTTTCAATCGCTTGTTCAACTTCATGCGCTATCACATGTTCTCCAAAAGCAGAAGTGAAATGTTTAATTCTACCTGAAACTACGATTTTATATGGATTCAAACTGGTAAATCGTACAGTGTCACCGATGTTGTATCCCCACAATCCAGCATTGGTGTTGAGAATTATTACATAATCTTTATTTAATTCAACATCTTTTAAAGATATTCTCTCAGGATTTTCATCGAAAAATTTGTCAGCTTCTATGAATTCATAAAAAATCCCATTGTCCAAAAGCAACAATAAATCATCGGAATTTAAAGAGTTTTGATAAGCCAAAAAACCTTCAGAAGCAGGATAAGTTTGAATGACATCCAATTTTTTCCCAATCAAATGATCGATTTTCTCTTTGTAAGGATTGTAATTTACACCACCAGTGACCATCAGTTGTAGATTTGGGAAAATTTCAATGATGGAAGATTTACCTGATTTTTCAATTAATCTTTCGAAATACATGACCAACCAAGGTGGAATCCCACTGATGAGCGTCATATTTTGATCAATGGTTTCTTCGACTATTTTATCGATTTTGGTTTCCCAATCTTCTATACAATTGGTTTCCCAAGAAGGCATTCTATTTTTTTGAAGATATTTTGGGACGTAATGTGCGACTATACCCGACAATCGACCGACTTTAATTCCATTTTCTTCTTCTAAAACAGGACTTCCTTGTAGGAAAATCATTTTCCCATCGACGAAATCAGCATTTTCTTTTTGTTGAATATAATCCAACAAAGCGTTTCTTGCAGAACTAATATGAAAAGGCATAGAATCTTTGGTAATAGGAATATATTTTGCGCCAGAAGTTGTGCCTGAAGTTTTGGCAAAATAAGTTGGTTTCCCTTTCCACAGTACATCGCTTTCTCCTTTGAGGATATTTCCTATATAAGATTTCAGTCCTTCATAATCATTGATAGGAACTTTGCTTTTGAAATCTTCATAAGATTTTATCGAATGAAATTGATGGTCTTTTCCGAATTGAGTTTTAGTCGCTTCGGTAATTAATTTATGAAAAGTTTTTTCTTGTGTTTCAATTGGATGCTTGATCCAGTTTTGTTCTTTTTTGTAATTATATTTTGCAAATATTTTTGCGATTTCTGCTTTCAGTCCCATAATCTAAAAAACGATATATTGTTGAGGGTCAACTGGGCTACCATCTATCCA
This sequence comes from Flavobacteriales bacterium UBA3376, assembly GCA_002359055.1. GTDB lineage: Bacteria > Bacteroidota > Bacteroidia > Flavobacteriales > Weeksellaceae > Moheibacter. Next base: position 4,954 of record DEQC01000099.1, read on the forward strand.
TAACTCAAAATGCAGGTGTGGTCCAGTGGTGAGTTCTCCAGTGTTTCCTACGGCTGCAATAACTTCTCCCTTTTTAACTACTTCACCTAATTTTTTATAAACCGTCAAAGCGTGTTTATAAACAGAAACCATTCCTAATCGATGTTGAATAACAATTACAAAACCAGTGTCAGGCGTCCAATCTGTGAAAATCACCGTACCTGCATCCACAGCTTTAATCGCTTCACCTTGTTGTGCAGCAATATCTATGGCTAAGTGATTTTCTTCAACATTATAATCTGCAGTTACAATTCCTTTGACAGGTGTAAATAACAAAGACCCAGTTTCTTGGGTGTCGATATCGGGAGAAATGCTAAATAATTCTTCTTTTTCTACTTCTTTTCTTAATTCTAAATCCTCTTTCTTTGGACTTAAATCTATTTTACTCAAATCGATGGGCGTAGCAATTTCATTGTTTTCAATAACGATTTGAGGAAAAGGAACTTCGCCCGATAAAATGGCTTTTAGATTGTTGATGTATAAGTCGTTGCTCGCGATTTTCTCTTCTAATTCTTCGATTTGATTGGTCAAATTGAAAATTTCTTCCTTATCACTGACTTCAATGTATTTTTCTTCTGGTAAAATATATTCGCGCAAAGGTGTATAAACCAAAGTGAAATAAGTGCCTAAGAAAATAAAAAAAGAAAGTATAGCGACGATGACCAAAAAGTTCATTCGATTGAGTCTAAATGAAAGTTGCTCATCATGAGTATCTTCATTGAGTATGATCAATGTGTACTTTTGATAAAGTTTCTTTATAATGTTTTTAAATTTCCTTTTCATAAACTAATTGCAAATATCCGAATACTTTTGTTTCTAACATATAAGAATTTTTTAAATAAGACGTTTTTATTGTAGTTTTGCCTTACTTAGAATATCTATGAAAAAAAACTTATTACTTTTAGCTTGTTTCGGTATACTTGTAGGTTGTTCTACCAAAAAGGATACTTTTAAAAATAGAACCTTTCATAGGACTACATCTTGGTTCAATACTTTGTTCAATGCGGAAAAGGAAATGGACAAAAAGTTGGAGGCGCTTGAATATGAGTACCAAGACAATTATTCAGAGATTTTACCTGTTGACCCAAGACCAGAAATCAAAGAGTATGAATTTTCAGAAGAATTCATCAATCAACAATCGAGTTCATTTAAACCAAACTCTAACTCATCGAATACTCCCTCAGCAGAAGGGTTTCAATTGGTCGAACAAAAAGCGCTAAAAGCAATCGATAGACATTCTATGATGATCAATGGAGTGGAGCGAAACAAAGCCATGACGCGTGCATATCTGATTTTGGGTAAAGCGAGATATAATCAAGGCAAAGGTTTCGAAGCTTTAGAAGCATTGAATTATCTACAATCAAAACTCCCTGAGCATAAAAAATTCACTCCTGAAGCTAAATTATACACTGCCTTGGCCAATATTCAAATTGGTAATGTGTTCGAGGGTGAAAGACTTTTGACTACACTTTATAAAGATGATGGATATAAAAAACCATTCAAAGAAGAAGTTTCTAAACATTTTGCTCAGTTATTGATCGATCATGAAGTATATGATGAAGCTTTGAAAGCTTTGGATAATACAATTTCTAATACGAAAAATAAGAAAAGAAGAGCCAGATATCATTTCATTGAAGGACAAATTTATTCTCGTTTGGGAATGCAAAATGAAGCTGGTGAAGCGTTTACTAAAGTGTTTCAGCTGAAACCTGGATTTGAAATGGAAGTGAAATCTCAATTGGGAATCGCTGCAAACTTCGATCCTGAAATCAATAGTTACAATTCATACAAAGAACATTTGCTCAACGTTGCAAAAAATGGAAATTATTTGTCCAGAAAAAATGAACTTTTATTTGCAATTGGTGATATAGCGATAAAGGCTGATAGAAAAGATGAAGCGAGAAAATATTTGAAAGAGAGTTTCGAAGGACCTGCTTCAGATCCATACATTAGAGGTAGAGCTTACGAACGTTATGCTGATTTAGAATTCAACGAAGGAAATTATGTTCATGCAACTGCTTATTATGACAGTGCTTTGGCAATTGCTCCTTACAATAAAGACATCGAGAGAATTACTGAAAGAAATAATTCTTTGAAATTCCTTATGGAAAAACATTATTTAGTGATCAGAAATGACAGTATATTGAAACTGGCTTCGATGAGCAAAGAAGAACAAAAGGATTTTTTCAAAGATTATATTGCAAAATTAAAAATTGAAGACGCCAAACGTCAAAAGCAAATCGAAGAAGAAGCGACTATTTTCCAAACCCAAACTGGAGGTAGAGGAGGTTTCGATTCGAGCTTCGGTTCGGGAGGAAATACCTTTTATTTTTACAATAGTTCAGTCAAAGCAAATGGTCAAAATGAGTTCAAAAAAGTTTGGGGAAATATTCGTTTGACTGACAATTGGAGGAGTTCAGCGGGTGCTTCTATGAGTTTAGAAGAAAGAGAAGCTGAAATGCTTGGACAAGTCGATAATCAAAATCCAAGACGATATGAGTTGGAATATTATATCGAACAAATTCCATCAAGAACCGGTCAGTTGAATCGGTTGAAAATTGAAAGAGATACGACTCAACTTTCATTGGGTATTGGTTATTATGATCTGTTTAAAAATGATGAAATCGCTACAACTACTTTGGAAAGTTTGTTGAAATCTCCGCCCAAAGAAGATGTTACTGAAGCGCAAGCTATGTATCAATTGTTTAGAATCAATGATAGGGCAGGAAATCAGGCAAAGTCAGATCAATATAAAAATGAAATTTTAACTAAATATCCAAATTCGATTTACGCAGGTTATATTTTAAATCCTGACTTTGATTTTATCACTCCAACGACTCAAGAAGCCTTGGCTTTATATGAAGAAACTTATCTATTGTATAAAGATGAAAAATTCGATGAAGTAAAGGCCAATATTCAAACAGCCACTGAAAAATATTCGTCCGAAGCCATTACAGCTAAATTTACTTTGTTAAATGCAATGGTCATTGGTAAAACTGAAGGTGTGGATGAATTTATCAATGCATTGGAACTCGTGACCATCGTTTATCAAAACACAGATGAAGCCAAAAGAGCACAAGAAATTTTGGATTTACTGAGAAATAGACAATCAGCTGTTACTGAAAATGAAGGAAGTGAATCCACAGAAGTTCAGCGTGAAAAAGAAAGTATCATGCGATCAGAACGAGGTGAAAGTGGTCAGGCAGAAAGAAACAGATCAGACAATAGAAGTTCTGTAAATAGTCGAAGCGTTAACAATCAAATGGATAAAAGCAGTGCTGCTAAAAGAAGAAATTAATTGAATTTTCCTCTAAAATATTTATTATGAATTAAATTTAGAATGGAAAATTTGAATTTATTTCATAATGAATAACAGTATTCCTAAGGTAGAAAGCTGAAATTAAATTCGAAAAATTCAGTTACAAATTACAAAATCGATTAGGATTCCGTACTTTTGCCTAAAATTTTTAAGAATGACAAACGGAATCATCATCTTGGACTTTGGTTCAAAACTCAATCAGTTAATCGCGAGAAAAATCAGAAATTTCGGTGTATATTCAGAAATACTCCCTTACCACACTCCAATCGAAGAGGTTTTAAAAAAGCAACCGAAAGGAATCATTTTGTCAGGCCAAGGTTCATCAGTTTTATCGGAAGATGCAGCTTTGATAGAGAAAAAATTGTTAGATATGGACATTCCGATTTTAGGGATTGGATATGGTATGCATTTGATTGCGCATCTGATGGGAGCAAAGCTTGAGAAAATTGAATCAGAGGATGTGAAAGTAGAAGATTTCAATGTGTCAGTTACTTCTGAATTGTTTGAAAATATTCCAGAAACTTCATCGGTTTGGATTTCAGATTTCGATAAAATAGTTTCTCTTCCAGAAGGATTTATTTCTGCCGGAGAAATTTCTACCCATACAGCAGCAATTATCAATGAAGCCAAAAGAATTTATGGAGTTCAATTTCATCCAGAAGTTCAAGGAAGTGATTTTGGAGGTCATATCATAGAAAATTTTATTTTTAGAATTTGCGAAGCAAATAAAAACTGGGATGTTGAAACTTTTATCCAAACTCAAACCCAAAGAATAAAAGAAATCGTTGGTGATGATAAGGTGATTTTGGGAATGTCAGGTGGAGTTGATTCATCTGTTGCTGCAGTTTTGATTCATCATGCGATAGGCGACAATCTGCATGGAATATTTGTAGATACTGGTTTGCTTAGAAAAGATGAGGGCAAAAAAGTCATGGAATTGTATGGTGAGCACTTTAAAATGAATTTAAAATTGATAGATGCAAAAGATCAATTTTTATCGAAACTAAAAGGTGTAACTGATCCTGAAGAAAAAAGAAAAATCATCGGCCATGAATTTGTGGAAGTTTTCAATTTGGAATCTAAGAAGTTTCAAGATGCAAAGTTTTTGGCTCAAGGAACAATTTATCCAGATATCATAGAATCACAATCTGTTAAAAATTCAGCCGTAGCAGTAAAGTCGCATCACAATGTTGGAGGATTGCCGGAGGATATGAAATTAGAGCTTCTAGAGCCTTTAAAAGATTTATTCAAAGATGATGTTAGGAAAGTTGGAATAGCGTTGGGTTTACCAGAAGAAATGGTCAATCGCCATCCTTTCCCAGGTCCAGGATTAGGAATTAGAATTTTGGGTGAAATTACTGAGGAGAAAATTAGAATTCTTCAAGAAGCTGACAATATTTTTATTGAAGAATTATATAAAAACGATTTATATGATTCGGTAAGTCAAGCTTTCGTTGTGCTTTTACCTATAAAATCTGTAGGAATTACTAACGATAAAAGGACTTATGAATATACCGCAGTTTTGCGTTCTGCAGATTCTGTTGATTTTATGTCGGCAACTTGGTCAAAATTACCTTATGACTTTATTGATAAGGTTTCGAATCGTATTATCAAGGAAGTCAATGGAATAAATCGATTGGTTTATGATGTAACCTCAAAGCCGCCTGCAACAATTGAATGGGAATAATAAAAAAGATTGAAAATAATTTGGAGGTATAAAAAAAACACCTATATTTGCAATCGAAATTTACAAAGAGACCCGTGGTGTAACGGTAGCACACCAGGTTTTGGTCCTGTTTGTCGGGGTTCGAATCCCTGCGGGTCTACAAAGTAAAAAACGAAAAGTGTCTAAATTAGTTTAAGCTGTTTTAGACACTTTTTTTATTGAATCTACTTTATTATTTAATTCAGATATTTAAGAAATTCTTTGGCAGGAATATTTTCGGCTCCTAAACTTTCTAAATGATTGGAGTGAACTTGACAATCGATCAGTTCATATTTGTTCTCGTATTTTTCTACAAACCAAATAAAGCCTGCTTTCGATGCATTTGAAACTTTTGAAAACATACTTTCTCCACAAAAAATATTTCCTTGATCAATTCCATAAAATCCACCGACCAACTCATCATTTTGCCAAATTTCCACACTTTTAGCCAAACCTAATTTATGCAATTCAATATAAGCTTCTTTCATTTCGTCTGAAATCCATGTTCCATCTTGTCCAGGTCGATAAGTGTTTTGACAATTGTGAATCACAGCTTCAAAATTTAAATTTTCAGTAATTGTAAAAATATTTTTTTTGAAAATTTGTTTCATCGATTTAGAAACTCTCAATCGATTGGGAAAAAGTACAAACCTTGGATCGGGAAACCACCATAAAATAGGTTCGTTGGGATTGAACCAAGGGAAGATTCCTTTTTTGTAAGCCAATTTTAAACGTTCTGTGCT
>DEQC01000025.1:0-1169 GCA_002359055.1 Flavobacteriales bacterium UBA3376
CAATCTGTTTAAATCAGCAGAGTGATTGATAGTAAATAATTATATTGACAAATATAGTCAAACATATACAATTTAGGTATTAAATTTTAAAAAAACTTGCAATGAAATACTTGACTGAAAGCTTAAAGAAAGTAGAGCAAGACCTTGCTTATTTTGTATCCCCTGAAAATAAAGATGGGTTTATTAAGGAATTTGCATCATGGGTCTATGGTGAGTGGTCAAAGAATGATTTCTATGAAACCGATATTGTAGATTTAGGCTATGATTGTTCTTCGTACCCTGAAAAAACGAATCAATCACTCTCCGATAAATGCCCCACCTATGCTGATTTTATTAATGCAAATACAGGCTTTTCTGAATGTACTCACGTTTCAGGACAAGGTATGCGCTGTCAAGAATATGAGGAAAAATTATTAGAGATTTTTGGTGATGCTTGCGCTAAAAAACTAGATGATTTAGTAGAGCTATATCAACTAGAAGTGCCTGAAAAATACAAAAAATTTGCAGAAAATATTAGTGAACTAATTTTCCTTGAAGTTGTTGATCATCATGAGGATTCAGAACTTTATGAGGTTTGTGACGATATTTTATTAAAATATAATCAGCTAGGAGTCGCATCATCCCCTTATACATGCCCTATCTGTGGATGGGATGAAGACAATGATCTAGCCATATATTGTGATGAATCCATATTTAAAGACTATACACTTGAGGATTTCAAGAAGTTAGCGGAGATTGATTAATGTATTCTCCTGCTAAATTCGGTGAAATGATTGGGAAGTCGGTTAAAACTCTACAAAGATGGGATGCCGAAGGTATTTTGGTTGCATGTCGAAATCCTAAAAATCGCAGATACTACACGCACGATCAATACCTTGAATATATCGGTATAAAAGCAACGGAAGCTAAATCGTCAGTAATTGTTTATTCAAGGGTATCTAGTGTTGCTCAAAAGCCCGATTTAGCTAATCAGGTGTCAGCTTTAGAAACTTTTTGTACTGTAAATGGCTATGCTGTTGATGATTGGGTGTCAGAGATTGGAAGTGGTTTGAATTATAAAAGAAAGAAATTCAATCAGCTTTTTCTTGATATTGAAATGGGTAAAGTTTCAATGCTTGTCATCGCTCACAAAGACCGTTTGGTGCGTTTTGGTTTTGAGTGGTTTGAAT
>DEQC01000025.1:1228-2774 GCA_002359055.1 Flavobacteriales bacterium UBA3376
TCCCCAACGGAAGAAGTAACTCAAGACCTGTTAGCGATTATTCATTGTTTTTCTTCTCGACTTTATGGATTAAGAAAATACAAAGAAAAAGTTAAAGAATTAGTGAATAGTAAGGAATAACTTTTTGAAACTAACACGCATCCATCACTGTAAAAACTTGAATGTGCAAAAGTACAAGCAACTTGAAAAACAAGCTGTTTTACTTGGTCGTGTTCGTAGCGAAGTGTGGGCTAAATATGGTGCTGTTGCAGGTTTAAATATCAGCGACAGAACCATTCGTGATGCGTGGATGAAAGAAAGTCGTGACTTTGGTGTTTCTGCAAATGCGTGGAAAGAAACGCTACGTGATTGCGTAGGTGATATTAAAGCCTATCGAGAAGCATCAAAAGACAAAGTAAAGCAGGCGATCCGAAAACGCACCTCCTGTAATAATGAACAAAAAAGACTATACACCTTGCTTAAAAAAGATGAATGGATGACTGATAATTTCCTCCATCGTCAAATGCGTAATCACTTTAAGCATGGTGTTAATCACACACATAATCAAATTATTGTTCGTGCGGATATGTGTAAAACCTTTGAGCTAAACGGTCAATGTTGGCTTAAAGTGCCAAGTCTAGTCCCTCGACAAACCATTAAAATTCCACTAAACACCACTGTTGATTTTGCGCCACAAGGCACACTTAGAATCATTCTAAAAAACGGTAATGTTGAAGTTCACTCAACTTATGATGCAGTTGAAACACAGGATTGTGGTCAGGAAACCGTAGGTGTTGATAAAGGTTATTCAGAAGCCTTTGTGGATTCTGATGGTGAAGTATATGGCAATGGTTTAGGTAAATTGATCTCAAGTGAATCAGACTACCTAAATCAAAAGTACAAACGTAGAAATAAGCTCAGAGCGATTTCTAAAGCCAAACCGCACAAGAAACAGAAAATTGAGTTAAATAATCTAGGTCGCAAGAAGCTAGATAAAAGGCAAGATGCTCAGAAAGCAAAGCTCAAGACATTGATATTTACAGCAACTCACAAGTTGGTTGATAAAGCCAAAGTGATTGTTGCGGAGGATTTAACCGCACCAATCCAAAGTAAGCGTAGCTATGGTAAAAATACCAATAGACGTTTAAACACATGGGTTAAAGGCTTATTAGCCGATGCCCTAACAGGTATATCTCACCGTAGAGGTTCTACGGTGCATCTAGTCAATTCTGCATACACTTCGCAAAGTGATTCTTTCTTACGTGGGCTTTTAATAGGCACACGCAAGGGAGATCGCTTTCATCGTTTTAATGGGGAAGTTGTGCAAGCTGATTGGAATGCTGCGAGAAACGTGCTTGCAAGATTAAACGACAATGAGATAAGTCGTTATACGCCTTACAAAACTGTAAAGCGTATATTGCAAGAACGGACTGATCGCTATAAGTCGGAACTGACCGACTCAGGCTCTAGTTACACGTTTGGCAACAAGACATTAACAGAGTGCGAATTAGTCCTTGACTATGTTTGACTACATTTTAAGGAACAGGTCATATAGAAGCCATCGCAT
>DEQC01000062.1:0-4532 GCA_002359055.1 Flavobacteriales bacterium UBA3376
GGCAAAGCAATTGCCACTGGTCCTTTGGCCAAAGTTCCTAAACCCAAAGCAAAGTAAAAAGCAAATCCATCGACTAACTTATTGTTCAAATAAAAATCATAAAATTTAAAAAGTGCAAAACTCACAAAAAAAATCAAATATGGATCAGGCACCGCTAAATGAAATTCTTGCATGAAAAATATAGATGAACACAAAATAAAAGTGGTGAGTAAAGCGATTTTTCGGTTGAGGAATTTTTTAGTATAATGAAAAGTTGATAAAATCGTTAAAACTCCAAAAACAGCAGAGAAGAACCTTGCAGAAAAAGCACTAACTCCAAAAATTTTATAGGAAATCATCATGAACCAATAATGCAAAGGTGGTTTGTCTGTACGCAATTCTCCATTAAAAGTAGGTACCAACCAATCATTGTTAACGAACATTTCTCTGGCTGCTTCTGCGTTTTTCGCTTCGTCTAAAATATAAATTGGATGACCACCAAGATTGATGAAGCAAAGAATTACAGCCGTAAAAAAAATTAAAATAGAATGGAATTTATCATGTTGGGAATACGGACTCATCGATTTTATCTTATCTTCGCTTAATCATTTGGCACCGGGCTAAATTAAGAATTAAAAATGATTCAACCTTCAAAATTTATAAACATATCTGTCGTGATTCCTATCTACAACGAAGAGGAAAATATAAAGCTATTGATCGATAAAATTGATCAAGCGCTACGCACGCAAAATTATGAAATCATTTTGGTCGATGATGGCTCGACTGACAGGACGCGCATTGTAGTTCAGGAATTGAATCATCCAAAAGTAATTTTTATCGAGCTCAAAAAAAATTATGGCCAGAGTTTGGCACTTGCTGCAGGAATCGATTATGCCGAAGGTGATTATATCGTAACTATGGACGGTGATTTACAAAATGATCCTTCCGACATTTTGATGATGTATCGAAAAGCTGTGAATGAAGATTGGGATTTGGTCACTGGAATTCGCCACAATAGACAAGATAATTTTCTGAGAACTTTCCCTTCGAAAATCGCCAATTGGATCATTCGAAAAACCACTAAATTAAATATTAAGGATCACGGTTGTGCGCTGAAAGTGTTTAATAAAGAAACTGCAAAAGAGCTGAATCTTTATGGTGAAATGCATAGATACATCACACTTTTGGCTTATTTGAATGGTGCAAAAATCACTGAAGTCAACGTAAAACATCACCAAAGAAAATACGGTAAATCCAATTATGGTTTGAGTCGAACGACCAAAGTGGTGAACGATTTAATTCTATTGTTGTTTCAAAGAAAATATTTACAAAAACCCATTCATCTTTTTGGAAACATTGGTTTGCTCTCTTTTATTGGAGGGAGTTTGATCATGTTGTATCTTTTTTATGTCAAATTTTTTCATGGAGAAGATATTGGCAATCGACCTTTATTGGTTTTAGGAATTTTATTCATGTTTGTTGGGGTTCAATTTTTCACCACTGGAATTATTATAGATTTGCAAATGCGAACTTATTTTGAATCTCAAAGTAAACGACCTTATAACATCAGAAAAATATTTATCGGTGAATCCGAAAGTAAAGAATAGACTTCAAAGAGTCATCAAAATCTCAATCAGTTTATTGCTGATTTTTTACGTTTTCACTAAAATAGATTGGAAGCAAGTCACTGTATTATTGCAAAATTCAGAACCGATTTATTTGTTTTTCGCCATTGTAAGTTTCGCTTTATCCATAGGAATTTCAGTTTTAAGATTTGATTTATTCATTAAAAATGCAGGTATCAGATTGGATTTAAAAAACAATACTCGACTGTATTTATTGGGTATGTTTTACAACTTTTTCATTCCCGGAGGAGTTGGTGGAGATGCATACAAAACTTATCTTTTAAGTAAATCATTTGATAAGAGTCTCAAACGAATTGGCAAATTAGTTTTTGTCGAACGTTTTTTAGGATTGATTGCCATTGGCTTTATATTGTCCATTCTTTCATTATTCATAAAAACTCCATTTACGTATTTAATTAATTTAGGAATTTTCATCTCAGCTTGTTTGGTAACTTTTTTTGTTCTCAAACTTTTGAACAAATGGGTCAATGCGCATAAAAAAAGGATTTACATAGGTTTTTTATATTCGATTTTAATTCAATCTGCTCAGATTATCAGTTTAATATTCATCCTAAAATCATTTCAAGTTTTGGATGATTACCTCGCTTATATATTCATATTTTTAGTTTCGAGTATTTTATCAGTTTTCTCATTTGCTGGGATTGGAATTAGGGAAGCTACCTTTTATTTTGGAGCGAGTTTTTTTGCATTCAATCCAGAGATTTCAGTCTCTATTGCGTTGATTTTTTCGTTGATAACAGCAATGATCTCCTCATTTGGGATGCTATATTCGTTCAAAATTATCCGGATTCAGTTAAAAAATTAGCTCAATTCAAACAATTAATTTCCAACAAATTAGCCATTTTATTGCATGTCAAAATTTAACACAGAAAAAAGTTGGCACATTTTCTGATTTATAACAAAGTGTTAACTAAAAATATAAATTATGAAAAAATTAGTAACATTAGCAATTTTTGCGATTGGAGGTTTTGGAATTCTTAATGCACAAGAAATTTCCAAGCCACAAACCACAGCGCAAGTTGGATCTACACCAATTCAAAAAGGTAATTGGATTGTAGGAGGATCTGTTGGGTCTGTTGGATATTCTTTTGAAGGAGAGACTTTCAATGTAAATTTAATGCCACAAGCGGGATACTTTATCTCAGATGGAGTTGCCATTGGTTTAACTGCTGGTGGAGGATTACAAACTGTTAAGGACGGAGACAATGTCTGGAATTACAAAGTAGCGCCATTTGTGCGATATTATTTTCCAGAAGGAGCGAGTTCATCAGGACGTTTCTTTGGACAAGGAGATATAGGGATTAGTGGAGCATCAGTAGGATCACAATCTGACACTTCATTTGCTTTTGGTATCAATGGTGGGTACGCTCACTTCATCACACCTTCAGTAGCTTTAGAAGCAATGGTTGGTTACAATTATTCTAAATCAGATGTTGCTGACGCTAAAGCACAAACAGGTTTAGGACTTTCTGTAGGATTCCAAATTTATATTCCTTCAGGTAATTAATAAGAAATTTAAGACATACACAATCCAAGAAGCTCGAAATATTTCGAGCTTTTTTTATTTCCACGCAACCTTTTCAATTTATTTCATCTTATAAGAAACGAAAATTAGAAATAATTGTTTTGATTAGTTTTTTCGCTTTTTGCTACCCTTTATTTAAAAGTTGCTTCAACCCAAAATGGAGCAACTTTTTTTGTTGAATTCTATGAAATAAATGCGCAACTTTGCTGCATGAAATTGTGGGCTAATAAATGGTTCGTTTTGGCATTGCTTTCGCTAACTTGGGGCAGTTCCTTTATTTTGATCAAATTAAGTATCAATGAATTTTCACCTTTTCAAGTAGGTGCTTTACGATTGACAATTGCTGGTTTGGCTTTGGTTGGTTTTGGAATTAGAAACTTCAAATACATTCCTAAAAAAACTTTACCTTGGGTAATCATCGGCGGAAGTTGTGGAAATTTTTTCCCGATGTTTTTATTTCCATTGGCTCAAAAACAAGTCAGTAGTTCGATGGCTGGAATTTTGGACTCGTTGGTTCCGATTTTCGTTCTCATATTTGGATTTCTTTTCTTTGGGATTAAAAGTAGAGCAAATCAAGTGTTAGGTGCTTTGATTGGCTTCGTAGGAGCATTTGTTTTGATGATGAACGGTGGCGAAGCTTCAGGAGATTTGTTTCATTCTTCAATGATCATTTTAGCTACAATTTTTTATGCTTTAAGTGGATTGATCATTAGCAAACATTTAAAGGGCCTACCTTCTTTCAAATTGTCTTCAGTTGTTTTTACAATTTGGTTAGGGCCAGCTTTATTGATTTTAGGTTTGACTGGATTTTTCGATGAATTCAAAGCAACGCCTGAGCAATTAAAAGGTTTGGGATATATTTCAATTTTAGCTTTGGTGGGAACAGCATTGGCAATGATTTTATATTATCGATTGATTCAGCAAACTTCAGCGATTTTCGCTTCGACTGTGACTTATCTGATGCCAATAGTTGCAATTATTTGGGGAATTTTGGACGGAGAAACTTTTACTTGGATACATGCTTTGGGAGGGATGTTAATATTGTTAGGTGTTTATTTAATTCAAATTCCAAAAAGAATTAAAACACCCAAACAAGATATTTCTACACCAATGAAAAAACCTGAAGCAATATAAATCACTTCAGGTTTTCATGAATTATATAAAATTTAATCCAACTCTATATCGAAATTCGTCAAAGTTTTAAAAACTTCTAAACGATTCGCCAAATCTTTCTGGCTCAATTCAGAAATTCTTTCAACCCCGAATTTTTCAACAGTAAATGAAGCCAATGCACTTCCATAAATAATTGCTCGCTTCATATTTTCGAAAGAATAGTTTTTTGTTTTGGCCAAATAACCAGCGAATCCACCCGCGAAGGTATC
>DEQC01000062.1:4605-29165 GCA_002359055.1 Flavobacteriales bacterium UBA3376
AACAAAGCACCGTGTTCACCTTTTTTGATGATAAGCGTTTTTGGTCCCATGCTTAAGATTTTCTTAGCAGCCTTTACCAAACTATATTCTTTGCTCATTTGACGAGCTTCTTCATCATTGATAGCCAGAATATCGATTTCCTTGATTACATCCATCAATTCATCCCAAGTTTGATCCATCCAGAAATTCATGGTATCTAAAATCACTAATTTTGGACGAGTTTCTAATTGGTTCAAAACTGATTTTTGTATGGAAGGATGAAGGTTTCCTAACATCAAAACCTCAGGATTTATCCAGTTTTCTGGCACTTGAGGTTCGAAGTTTTCTAAAACATTTAATTCGGTTACCAAAGTTTCACGAGTATTCATATCGTTTTTGTAACGACCTGACCAGAAAAATGTTTTTCCTTCATCTATTTTTTTTATACCACTCAAATCCAACTTGTGAGATTCCATCAGGTCAATATATTCTTGAGGGAAGTCTCCGCCGATGACTGAAACTAAACCTGCATTAACTTCTAATTTAGAAGCAGCAATACCTATAAAAGTTGCAGCTCCACCCAATATTTTGTCTGTTTTGCCAAATGGTGTTTCAATTTGATCAAAAGCAACAGTTCCTACGACTAATAAGCTCATTTATTTATTTTTTGCTAATATATATTAATTCATTGATGCATAAAAAACGAATCATCAATCGATCGCTTTTACTACCGCTTTCTCAGCTTCTTTTCTGGTTCCATCGAATCCATCGACTCCTGCAACAGTTGTATATTTAAGAATATATTTTTTTCCTGGATTCAAACGCTGATAAATGCTTTGACAAGCCATAGTTCCTTCATGGAAACCACAAAGAATTAGTTTTAATTTTCCTGGATAAATATTGATATCACCTACTGCGTAAATTCCTTCTCTGTTGGTTTGATAATCCAATGCATTATTGACTTTAATCGCATTTTTCTCAATTTCCAATCCCCAATCAGCAATTGGACCTAATTTTGGTGACAATCCAAACAATGGAATCAAATGATCGGCTTCTAAAGTGATTTTCTCCCCTTCTTTTTCTATGGTTACGGCTTCTAAATGATCTTCGCCGTGCAATTCTTTGACTTCAGCTGGAGTGATGATGTTTAGTTTACCTAATAGTTTCAATTCTTGTGCTTTATCGACAGAATCCAATGCACCACGGAATTCGTTTCTTCTATGGATCAAAGTAACTTCAGATGCAACATCTGAAAGGTAAATACTCCAATCCAAAGCTGAATCACCTCCACCAGCGATTACTATCTTTTTATCTCTGAACATTTCCGGATCTCTGACGAAATATTCAACACCATTTTCTTCGTACTTCTCTAAATTTTCTAAATTAGGTTTCCTTGGTTCGAAACTTCCTAAACCACCTGCAATAACAATTGCTTTGGCTTGATGTTTTGTACCTCTGTTGGTAGTAACGATAAATGTTCCGTCGTCAAACTCTTCGATGGATTCTGCTACTTCGTTCAAAGTAAATCCTGGTTCAAATTGTTTGATTTGCTCCATCAGATTATCGATAAGCACTCCAGCGTCTATGCTTGGATATCCAGGAATATCAAAGATTGGTTTTTTAGGATACAGTTCCGCCAATTGTCCACCTGGTTGAGGCAAAGCGTCTATAAGATGACAACGCATCTTTAGTAAACCAGCTTCAAACACGGTGAATAATCCAACGGGACCGGCTCCTATAATAAGTATATCTGTTTTAATCATTGTTTTGAATTTGAATGAATTAACTAATTAATTCAGCTTACAAAATTACAACGAAATCAACAATTTATCGGTGATTTCTGTCATTAACAATCGTTTGAAACTATTGCTCGAGAAGAGTTTTAATCCTTCTCATGGCTTCGTTGAGAGTTTCTTCAGAAGCTGCATATGAAATTCTCAAACAATTATTGTTCCCAAATGCACTTCCTGAAACAGTGGAAACATGTGCTTCTTCCAAAATCAACATTGCTAAATCATCAGCATTGCTAATTAATTTTCCATTATATGATTTTCCAAAAGTCGAACTCACATTTGGGAAAATATAAAATGCACCTTGAGGTTCTGAGATTTGAAAATCTGGAATTTCTTTCACCCAATCCATGATCAATTTTCTTCGTTTTTTAAACGCATCTATCATGTATTGAATCTCTGACAAATCAGCATCCAATGCAGTAATTGCAGTTCTTTGAGCAATTGAATTTGTTCCTGAAGTCACTTGTCCTTGAAGGGTTTCACAAGCTTTTGCTATCCATTCAGGCGCGCCAATATATCCAATTCTCCAACCGGTCATCGCGAATGCTTTGGACAAACCATTGATCGTAACCGTTCGATCATAAGCTTCTTCAAAAGTTGCAATGCTCACTGGTTTTTCTTGATAAATGATGTGTTCGTAAATTTCATCCGAAATGATAATCAAATCATGTGCTTTTGCAAATTTTGCAATTTCATGCAATTCTTCACTACTATACACACAACCACTTGGATTGTTAGGTGAGCTGAAAATTATCGCTTTACAATTTGGTGTAATCGACTCTTCCAACATTTCGCGAGTAACTTTGAAGTCAGTGTCGACAGAAGTTTCAACGATGATTGGTTTTCCACCAGACAATTTGATAATATCGGTATAAGTCACCCAATAAGGTGCTGGAACTAACACTTCGTCGTTTGGACCGATGATCGATTGAAAAACATTATAAATCGATTGTTTGGCGCCAGTTGAAACTACAACTTGTGAAGGTTTATAATCCAGTTTATTGTCTCTTTTAAATTTTCTAATAATCGCTTCCTTCAATTCTGGATAACCACTTACAGGTGTATAATGAGAATAATTCTCATCTATAGCTATTTTTGCCGCTTCCTTTATAAAATCAGGCGTATCAAAATCTGGTTCTCCAATGCTTAAACTGATTACATCATGACCTTCTGCTTTTAACTCTCTCGCTTTTTGAGTCATTACAAGGGTAGCCGATGGACTCAATTGTTGTAATCTTGGTGATAACTGCATAAAATAATTTTTATATAAATCGCTGCAAAGATAAAGATAAAGATTTAGCGATTAATATTTAACTATACTCTTTTTATTTAGTGTTTGAGTGAAACTTATCTCAAACCAAGCTTTTAATATATCACAAATTTTCAAGAAGATGAAATCTTGATGGGATTGAATTTTAAATCAATTGTGAAATGAAATTTATTTTACATTTCTATGGTTTCAATTTGATTGAGCGTTGGTATTTCCGCCTCCCAACCAAAATTTCCTTTTATGCCTAATTGAAGTGCTTTTGCACTTTCATTTTCTCCATGCACGATAAAAATTCGCTCAGGTTGATTTTTCAATTCACTCATCCAATTGATAAGTTCGTCGTGATCCGCATGTGCAGACAATCCTTTGACTTCGACAATTTCCATATTCACATTGACCCATTGTCCATAAATCTTAATTTCTTTTTGACCTTCCAGCAAATCTCTACCACGAGTTCCTTCTGCTTGATAACCCAAAATCAACAAAGTATTTTTTGGATTTTGTGCTTGTACTTCTAAATAATTGAGAATTCTTCCACCGGTTAGCATTCCACTTCCTGCAATCACTATTTTTGGGCTGTCGTCTTTTCGCAAATGCAAAGTTTCCGCATAACTACTCACAATTGTGAAATAAGAACACATCTCATTGCAGTCTTGTTCACTCAATTTATGCCAATCTTTTGTGCGATAAAACAATTCCAACACATCAGCACCCATCGGACTATCCAATATCATTTGAACTTTTGGAATTCTATTTTCTTTGGACAATTGCCACAAAATATACATCATGAGTTGTGCTCGTTCAACAGCATAGGTAGGAATAAACAAACTCCCTCCTCTCTCAATCGTTTCTTTGACCAATTTTTCTATTTGAGGAATCGATTTCACTTCACTCGGATGAAGTGAACCACCATAAGTGGATTCGACGATGAGAATATCAGCTTTTTTAGGTTTTAATGGTGGAAATAACAATAAATCATTGGTTCTTCCAATATCTCCAGAAAACACAAGTCGTTTTCCATGTAGATCTAATTCAATAAAAGTTGCACCTAAAATATGACCATTGTATTTGAAACGAACTTTTATTCCTTCGAACAAATCTATCCATTGTGCTTGTGGCACTCTTCTAAACAAAGGCAAAGTTCTATCGACATCTTTCAAATCATACAAAGGCTCCGCTGGATTATGTTTCGTATATCCTTCTTCATTGGCCCTTTCAGCTTCTTGCTGTTGAATTTTCGCACTGTCTTTCAAAATAATTTCGGCAATGTGTAAAGTTGGATTGGTGCCACATATAAAACCTTTGAATCCTTGTTTGACCAATCTTGGCAAATAACCCGTATGATCCAAATGTCCATGAGTAAGCAAAACCATATCGATGCTCGAAGAATCGATTGGATTCGTCTCCCAATTTTTGAGTCGTAATTCTTTTAATCCTTGAAAAAGTCCACAATCGATCAAAATTTTTCGATCAATTGTTTCAACTAAATATTTCGAACCTGTAACCGTTCCTGCTGCGCCCAAAAAATGGATTTTGATTGATTTGCTTTCCATTGGTCTGATTCTTCGATTAACTATTTATAAACTTAATGATTATTTAATAATAAAAATCAATTCAGTTTGACCTAATATTTTTCGTTAAATTAGCAATGAAATACACAACACATGAAGAAGATTCTATTTTATACATTAATATTCATTTTCGGGATTGTCAACGCACAAGATTTAGTATTGATTCAATTCACTGACAAACCATCTGCCGATATTTATTTTGACAATCCATCACTTATGCTCTCTCAAAAAGCTTTGGATAGAAGGGCGAAATACAATATTGATTTGGACATAAAAGATGTACCGGTTGAAACTATATATATCGATGAAGTAGAAGATTTAGGCATTCAACCGATACAAATTTCGAAATGGTTCAATGGTATTTTTGCTTGGTGTACCGAAGATCAAATTCTTCAATTAGAAAATTTAAACTTTGTCGAAGAAGTTAAATCCTTTGTTAGAAATGAAGAACCAAGTTTTGCAAAAAATCAAATTGAAAATGATTGGGAATTTACATTTGAAGCGATTGAAAGCAATTTACCCAACATCAATTATGGATATACTGCTACACAAATCAATCAAATAAAGTTGGAGCATCTTCACGATTTAGGATTTACTGGTGAAGGAATTTCAATTGCCGTTTTAGACAATGGATTTTTAGGAGTTGACACAGCCAACGGATTTTCTTATATAAGAAACAACGATCAGATCAAAGGCGTTTATAATTTCGTTCATGACAATGAAGATGTGTACAATCACGGAACTCATGGAACTGTAGTTCTTTCGACCATCGCTGGTTTTATAGAAAATCAATATGTTGGAACTGCTATAGATGCGGATTTTTATCTTTTCATAACTGAGGATGGCAGTCATGAAATGCCTGACGAAGAAGTGCATTGGTTGGCGGCGGCCGAATGGGCAGATTATTTAGGAGTGGATGTGATCAATACTTCATTGGGTTATAATAATTATGATGATTCGAGGTATGATTATGAAACTTCAGATTTGGATGGTCAAACTTCATACATCAGTCGAGCAGCACAAATCGCTTCGGACAAAGGCATAATGGTCGTAGTTTCCGCTGGAAATTCGGGCAACAAACAATGGCATTATATCACTATGCCAGCAGATGCTGAAGGAGTTTTCACTATTGGTGCAGTAGATGCTAACGGCAATCCTACTTCTTTTTCTTCTTATGGACCAACAGCCGATGGTCGAATCAAACCTGATGTTATGGCATTGGGCGGAAATGCTGTGGTGATAAGATATGATGGGCAAATTGGTTATTCCAATGGAACTTCTTTATCATCGCCAATTATTGCAGGTGCAATGGCCTGTTTAATTCAAGCTTTTCCTGAATATCAACCATCTTATTTGAGAGAAAAAGTTAGAGAATCTGCAAGTTTGTATGAGAATCCAGAAAATCAAATGGGTTATGGAATTCCAGATTTTAGTTGGGCTTATGATGCTTGTTTAGGAGTTTTGGATGTAGATGAACAGAAAGTCATCATTTTTCCAAATCCAACTTATGACTCAGTTGAAATTTTAAGTGAAATTGCTATCAAAAACATTGAATTATTTACGATCAATGGTCAGAAAGTTCGTGAATTTGAAGTGGATTCAAAATTAGATTTAACTGATTTATCCAAAGGAATTTATGTGTTAAACATTCAATTGTTCGATGGAAAAAAGGTTTCTAAAAAAATAATCAAGAAATAAATTGATAATGGATTGCGAAATCTTTGTCTTTATTCATTTGTTCAACAAGTGCTTCGATTGATTCAAATTTCAAATCATCTCTGATTTTATGATGGAATTCAATTTTCAATTCCTCATCATAAATTTCACAATCAAAATCGAGTATAAACACTTCGACTCTCTTTTCGTTTGAATCGGTAACTGTCGGTCGATTTCCTATGCTCAATAGACCTTTGAAGATTTCGTTATTCAGAAAAACTCGGACTACATAAACACCATCGGCTGGAATTAATTTATATTTTTCGGTCGATAAATTAGCAGTTGGGAAACCCAAAGTTCTACCTAACTTATCGCCATGAACAACTTTCCCGTTGATCGAATAAAATCGATTCAATCCTTGATTTGCCAAATCGATTTCACCTTTCAACAAAGCATTTCTGATTTTTGTAGAACTGATATGTAGATTATCGGATTTCACTTCTTCAATTTGCACACAATTGTAATTATATTGAGTAGAAAGTTGATCGAGCAAATCATAATTACCTTGACGTCCTTTCCCAAAATGATGGTCATAACCGATAACGATTGTATGGATTTGAATTTGATCGACCAAAAGATTTTTCACAAAATCGGTGGCACTTAATTCTGAAAACTCTTTTGTAAACGGATGTAAAATTAAATTTTTCAAACCATAATCTCTCAGTAATTCAATTTTCTCATCCAAAGTTGTGATGAGTTGTAGAGAATCGGCACCTTTGTTTAGCGTAATTCTCGGATGAGGTTCGAAGGTAAGCAAAACACTTTCACCATCAACTTCAGATGCAATTTCGTTGAGTTTTTGAATAATTTTTTGGTGTCCCAAATGAACTCCATCGTACATACCGAGTGTAAGTACAGGGTTCTTAAGGTTTTTACAATCTGAGATATGATTGAATATTTTCATGCAACAAATGTAAGGCTTTCCTCTTAAACTTTAGGTAAACCAAAGAATTGCAGTTATAAAGTATAAATACTGATAAATATCTTATTATTCATTAGAATTGAATCAGTTGATTGACTTATATTTGCACAGAATTTAAAAAACACTTAATCTATATAAAATGGCAAACCAAAAAGCAAAAGGAAAAATTGCACAGGTTATCGGACCGGTAATTGACGTTGTTTTTGAGAACGCAGAGAGCCTTCCACAAATTTATGATGCATTAGAAGTTCCAATTGAAGGAAAACAATCATTAATTCTTGAGGTTGAACAACACATAGGTGAAGATACAGTTCGTTGTATTGCGATGGATTCTTCCGATGGTTTAAGTCGAGGGCAAGAGGTATTAGAATTGGGCAGACCTATAACAATGCCAATAGGAGAAGAGGTAAATGGACGTGTTTTTAACGTGGTTGGAGATGCTATTGACGGATTAGGAAACATAGACAAAGCAGATGGTTTGCCGATTCACAGACCAGCTCCAAAATTTGAGGATTTATCGACTTCATCAGAAATACTATTGACTGGTATCAAAGTAATCGACTTGATTGAGCCATATGCAAAAGGTGGTAAAATTGGATTATTTGGTGGTGCTGGTGTTGGTAAAACTGTTTTGATTCAGGAGTTGATCAACAATATTGCTAAAGGTCACGGTGGTTTATCAGTTTTTGCTGGAGTGGGTGAAAGAACTCGTGAAGGTAACGACTTACTACGTGAGATGTTAGAGGCAGGTATTATTCGCTATGGTGATGATTTCATGAAATCTATGGAAGATGGCGGATGGGATTTATCGAAAGTTGACAAAGAAGAAATGAAAGAATCTAAGGTTGCTTTCGTTTTCGGTCAGATGAACGAACCTCCGGGAGCACGTGCTCGTGTTGCACTTTCAGGTCTTACTCTTGCTGAGTATTATCGTGATGGTGATGGTTCAGGTCAAGGCCGTGACGTTCTTTTCTTTATCGACAACATTTTCCGATTTACTCAAGCGGGTTCTGAAGTTTCGGCTTTATTGGGTCGTATGCCTTCAGCGGTTGGATATCAGCCTACCTTAGCAACAGAGATGGGTGCGATGCAAGAAAGAATTACATCGACAAAAACAGGATCGATTACTTCGGTTCAAGCGGTTTATGTACCAGCGGACGACTTGACTGACCCTGCGCCAGCGACGACTTTCGCTCACTTGGACGCAACTACAGTATTGTCTCGTAAAATTGCATCTTTAGGTATTTATCCTGCAGTTGACCCATTGGATTCAACTTCGAGAATTTTATCTCCTGAAATCGTAGGTGAAGAACACTATAGATGTGCACAAAACGTAAAAGAAATCTTACAAAGATATAACTCACTTCAGGACATCATCGCCATCTTAGGTATGGAGGAACTTTCTGAAGAAGACAAATTAGTTGTTCACCGTGCAAGACGTGTTCAACGTTTCTTATCTCAGCCATTCCATGTTGCTGAGCAGTTTACAGGTAACCCTGGTGTTTTAGTTGATATCAAAGATACCATCAAAGGATTTAACATGATTTTGAATGGTGAAGTTGATCAATATCCAGAGGCTGCATTTAACTTGAAAGGAACGATTGAAGATGTAATCGAACATGGAGAGAAAATGTTAGCTGAATTAGGTGAAGCCTAAGCTTAATAAAAGTTCAAATCGAAACATTTGAACCGTAAAATTTTAATTCAATATGCAGTTACATATAATTACACCACAAGAAGTTGTTTTTGAAGGAGAAGTTGATTCGGTTAGCGTACCAGGTAAAAATGGTGAATTTGAAATGCTAAACAATCACGCACCTATAGTTTCTTCCTTGATGAAAGGAACTATAAAAATCAAACTTCACTCAAAAAGTGAATTTGATTTTGAAAATATGTCGGGTAACTTGAAACAATCTCCTGCCAATCAATTCGTTTACTTATTTGATGTGAACGGAGGAGTGATAGAAATGAGCGACAATGTGGTGACAATCTTAGCGAATTAATTAAATAAGATTTATAAATAATGTAAAAATCCCGAGAGAATATTCTTTCGGGATTTTTTATTTGTATAAAGTATGAATTTATTCGATTATGAATTGAAGTAATTCAATAATTCCTCTTCGGTCAAAGATTTTTGATCACCTGAAATCATATTTTTCAAAGTAAATTGTCCAGTTTGCAATTCCTTCTCGCCTATCATTACCACATGACGAACCGATTTTCTATCGGCATATTGCATTTGCTTTTTCATCTTAGCATTTTCTGGATACACTTCACATTTCACGTTGCGACTTCTCAAATCTTTTGCCAATTGCATGGCTTTATCAGCTTCTTTTTCACCAAAGTTGATGAAGAGAACTTCCAAAGAATTTTGCACCGATTCTGGAAACAATTTCATCTCTTCTAAAACCAAGTAAATTCTATCCAATCCAAATGAAATTCCAACGCCTGACAAATCTTTTAAACCAAAAATTCCCGTCAAATCATCGTACCTTCCACCACCGCCTATAGAACCTAATTCTACTTCTTTTGCTTTGACTTCAAAGATTGCACCTGTGTAATAATCAAGTCCTCTGGCAAGTGTTAAATTCAGTTTTAATTCAGCTGAATTCAATCCGAGTTGATCAACTCTTTTGAATACAAATTCTAATTCTTCTATACCTTTTTTACCGATTTCAGAGGAATCAAGAATTTCACCCAAAGATTTTAGTTGAGTTTTATAATCACCTTTCAAATCGAACAAAGCTGAAAGTTTATCTATGGAATTTTGTGGAATTCCTTTGTTCAACATTTCTTCTATGACTTTCTCTTTTCCAATTTTATCGAGCTTATCAAGTGCCACTGTGAAGTCAATCAATTGATCTGAAATATCAGCAACTTCAGCCAGTCCACTTAAAATTTTTCTATTGTTGAAATGAATTTCCACCGGAATTTTCAAATCTGTAAATACAGCATCATAGAGTGTAATCAATTCAACTTCTTGTAAGAGAGAATCGCTTCCAACCACATCCGCATCGCACTGATAAAACTCTCTAAAGCGTCCTTTTTGTGGCCTATCGGCTCTCCAAACCGGCTGCATTTGATAGCGCTTGAAAGGAAAAGTAATCTCGTTTTGATGTTGAACTACGTAACGAGCAAAAGGCACAGTTAAGTCGTATCTCAAAGCTCTTTCAGAGATTTGAGGAATGATTTTTTGACTGTCTTTTTGTTGTAAAGTTTCCTCATCGACTTTCGATAGAAAATCCCCAGAATTGAGAATTTTAAAAATGAGTCGATCGCCTTCTTCGCCGTATTTTCCAGTGAGGGTCGATAAGTTTTCAAAAGATGGGGTTTCTATAGGTTCGTATCCAAACAATTGGAATTGACGTCTGATCGTATCAAAAATATATTGTCTTTTACTAACTTCTTCTGAAGAAAAATCTCTTGTTCCTTTTGGAACTGAAGCTTTCTGAATGGCCATAAATTTAATTTATATTTACAAAGATGCTAATTTAATTATAAAATTTTTAAAAAAACGCCCGACTTTCATCGGGCGTTTGCTGTTTATTTTTTGATAACTATTTTTTTAGATTCTTTGGTGAAATCTTCATAATAAATCAACAACAAATAAGTTCCATTGGGTAAACTCGAAACATCTAACTGATCTTCTGTTAGAGTTTTTTGTGTGAAAATTTGAGATCCTGTCAATGAATACAAAGAAATTGCTTGAATTTTTTTGTTTGATTTGATGTTCAATTCATCATTGGTTGGATTTGGGTAAACTTGTGTATTTAACTCTTCAGCTTCTATGGTAGAAAGTTCCGTCCATGTATTTTCAGCTTCAGGCCCACCCCAAATTTTAGTTGCTAAGTATGGATTATCGATGAATGGATTTCTATTGCCTTGAACATCTTCCAACACCATATTTCTCACCCATTCCACTTCAGTTACTGGATTTTCAGCATTCCATTTTAGAAACAAATCCGGCATATCTGTGTGATAAGTATTTGCACCACTACCCACAACGTTAGCTTCGCATTGATCATCATATCTCAAATACATATACATCATCATACGCGCAACATTTCCTTCCCACTCTTTACCTGGATAGAACAATCCGGTAGGAGTAACATAAGAAGCAGGTCCCGAACCATCAGCAAAAGGTCTATTAGATCTCAGATTATTTCTTTGCGAATCTATTGCTCTGATGTGATGAACGTCCGAACCTGGTCCTGAAGAACCTAAATTTGGATTTCCAAGAGATCTTGGATAAGAATGTTCACGCACCCATTTTCCATTACAATTACTCGTATGGCAACTTAGATCAACATCTCGAGTTCTGTGTTCAGTAACATCTGAACTACTATCGTCAAAACCATAAATCAAAAGTACATCATTTGGATTATCAGGATCTAAATCTGTTTCTTTAATTGCATTCCAAACACCAGGCGTATAGATCAGGTCGTTGCTATGGGTTGCAATAATTAAATTACTCAATTGATTTTTTAGGTTTTCTCCATTTTGTGTAAAATCGATACCAATATAATAGTCTGGAATTTGTCCAAACAATTGAAATGGAATCAATAATAACAACCAATAAATTTTTTTCAACATTTTAACTCTACTTTACTAATTACAATTATTTTATATTTGACCATACCCTCAAAGAAAGCAGTGATTGCTTTTGGGTTTACATGGCAGTTATAGAAACGTTTATTTGACATATTGAATTCACGTTCAAGAGATTGTCACAAATAAGAATTTCTCATTTTTTTTACAAAACAACAATTTTAGAGAATTTCAATTCATTAGATACGTTTTTTCAAGATATAATAGGCAATTATAGCACCCAAAGTGTTTGCAACTATATCTAAAAGTTCAAAACTCCTTCCCAAATTCATAATAAATTGAAGAATTTCAATTGATATTCCAAACAAGATTGAAGTTATCAAAACGAGTTTTTTATTTCGGATAAAATCACTTAGAATGAAAAGAAAAGTAAAAATGAAGAACAAAGTAAAATGAATCACTTTGTCTTCATTTTTAAATTT
The DNA here is from genome assembly GCA_002359055.1 of Flavobacteriales bacterium UBA3376. Classification (GTDB taxonomy): domain Bacteria; phylum Bacteroidota; class Bacteroidia; order Flavobacteriales; family Weeksellaceae; genus Moheibacter. Next base: position 16,887 of record DEQC01000062.1, read on the forward strand.
TAATTTTGAAATCCATGTTTCTGCATTGCTACTCACTAAATCTGCAGGCATAAGCGTTGCAAAGAGCAAGATAGGCAGATATGCAAAAAGGATGATTCTATAAAAACCTACTTTTTTATTGTCCTGCCACTTCTTTGTATCCCTCAGCATCTAAAAGATTATCAAGGTCTTCTGGTTCAGTGATTTCAACTTTCAGAATCCATCCTTCACCGTAAGGATCTGAGTTTATACTTTCTGGAGCATCTTCTAAACCTTCGTTGATTTCAAGGATTTTACCAGAAATAGGCATAAACAGATCTGAAACTGTTTTAACGGCTTCAACAGAACCGAATACTTCATTTGGAGCGATTTCATCACCTTCTTCAACTTCAATATCGACATAAACGATATCTCCTAATTGATCTTGTGCGAAATCAGTAATACCAATAAAAGCTATGTTTCCATCTACTCTAACCCACTCGTGGTCTTTACTGTATTTTAACTCTGCTGGTGTGTTCATAATATAATTTTATTTACAAATTTAATTAATTTCCGAATGTTATCGTCAAACTAAATCCAGTTCTTATGGTTGAAATTGGATAAGCGGTTGAAATTTTATATTCAGACATGTTTTGATCCCAGAAGAATCTTAAGTTAAAGTTTCTACTGAGGTCATAGTCTGCAGAGAATTGAATCGACATCATTTTTTGTCCACCAGTTACTTGTGAATCGTTATCTAAAATTCTTCTAATTCTCGTTTCGCTATCTCTTAATCTTGCATCCAATCTGAAGTTCATATCTCCTCTCAAGACTCTGTTTCTACCTTGGTAACGCATATTGAACCTCAAATCCTTGATGATATATCCTAAACCAATCACGTATTCTGTACCATAATCTTCTGTCAAAGTATAGTTGCTCATACTCATGGTCAACATTCTGTCGCGGTTGTATTGAGCTCTCATTTGGAAGTTATTTCTAAACGTCATATCGACTCCGATCAATGGAGAGAAAGATTCAATCATATTTACGCTTCCATAAATATTGTCAGAATAGAAGTTATTGTTTAAATCTCTTCCCATAGGATCTGCGAAATGGTTCGGATTCGACTGAATTCCGTTGACAGTATAAGATGATAAATATGAGTGTGAAATTTCAAATGAATTGAAAATTCTACTGATCATCGGGATATTGGTCAAGCCAGAATAAGTGATGTTCCAGTTTGGCAAAGGAATTTTTCTATTGTATCCTAATGATGTTTTACTGGCATTTCTTCCTTCAACTGCTGAAACAAAAGCGGGCAATAATACATCATAATTTGACAGTCCAAATCCATCATAATATCCGTCTCCCGTTGGTGCCATACCGTTGGCCATACCTAATCTCTCTGAAATGACTTGGGTGTTGGCTATAAAATCATCGTACAAAGCATCTGGTTTTTTAAATGCTGTTCCAATGGTAATTGTACTACTATTCAAACTCTTTTGTACATCCAAATAAGTTCTTAAGGTAGGATCATCTTCTCTTCTCAAATTGAACGAATATTCTGTACTTCTAAAGGTTGTATTTCTTCTTGCATTCAAGTCGATTCTTAAACTTGGGAAAGGTTCAATCACAGATGATGCTGTGAAATTTGTTCCTCTTGTGATTTCATAAGGTTCCAATAATTGGTCGCTTCTGGTCACCCAATCATTTCCTGTTTCAATCAACCTACGTTTGATATCGAATTCAGTACCGAATATAAATCCAGCACCTGGACCTCCACTGTTTTTACCAAAACCAAAGAAATTAGGTTCTGCTAAAATTCCTGGTAAAACTGCGCCATTGTTTTGAGTATAGTTGAATTGGAAACGTTTGATGCTCGAAACTATCATCCAAATATAATCTTGTCCTCGGAATTTATTTTTAAACTCATAAGGTCTGTTGATTCTTCTCAAACTTCTCAAAGTCATACCATCGTATGCTCTGCTCAAAGAGTCAACTTCTCTCTTTCTGCCTCTCTTGATCGAATCCATTTTCTCATGTCCTCTGAATTCTCTATACAATTTCGATAGGTCGAAATCACCCATCATAGTGAAGTTGCTTGAATTTTGAGCTATATTTCCTAAACCTTGGCCGTCGGTATTTGGTGCATTTCGGAAAACCGAAGATCTCGCATGCCAGTTGTAATTATTGGTCACACCCAATTCAAGGCTGGTCCAATCCATATAAGGGAACAAATGAATTGGAGTTTTCCAGTTCAATTGGATTTGATGGTCATAATTCACTGGACGTCCAACTTTGAATAAATTATTCCAAATCAAACCTTTGTCTGCATATTCGAAACTCGATCCATCGTTTAAAGTTCTTGTCGATGAAGTATAATCCAAACGCAATGATTTTGTCAAATCAAAACCTACGTTGTATTGCCACGAGAACAAGAAGTTATTACTAAATGCCACTGGGAAAATATACGAGGATGATGCATCATAAAATTGATTGATATCTCTGTATTGTCTTTCAGAATAAATTCTATCGATATCCGTTCTAAACGACAATCTCGCAGGCATTGGATTGATATTTACTTCTTTTAAGAACTTCAGATATTTTGCGGTTTTCATCGTGTCTTGTACAGCTCTCCAATTTTCTAAAGGACGAATTGTTTTGGACGGGAAACTATAATTATAGTTCAAGGTAGCTCGAATGTTCTTCGTCAAATCATAAGCCGTATAAATATCTCTTCTGTATTGATCTGCATACATAAACGACAGAGCGAAGTTGGATGGATCATAGAAACGAGTTGGTCGATTGCTCGTATTTACTTTTCTAATATTTGTAAACGAGATAGACTTTTGTTGAGCATAAGTTCTTGCAACATCTCTCAACTCTTCACCTCTTGGATCTTCGTCTAAAATCACATCATTATCGAGTGGGTTGTATTTTGGATCTGAGAATTGTTCACTCATAGTGATGTTCACTGGAATTTCCATTCCCCAATCTTCTGGTAGAAATTTATCCAATTTCAATTGCGCATTGATCGCATAATCTTTATAATCCTCTTGATTTCTTTGGCTTGGACCTTGGTCAATTGCTCCAAAACCAGCCGAACTAATACTTCCTGAAAGTTGAACTTGAGCAAAATCACCTAAGGTAAATCCTAAACTTGCCATGGCAGAATATCCTCCTTCATTGTCAATTTCACTTAATCTCAATTCATTTACCCAAACCAAAACTTCTTTATCTCTATTGTCCGTAGAACGTAAACCAATCATAACCGAAGTTACACCTCCCAAAGAAGGACGTCCTTTTACGTAAATGATTTTGTTTGGATCATCGCCCTCTGGAATGTATGCATATCGCTCCAAAGTGCTCAAAGAATGATCTAAATCTCTTTCTTTCTTCGCATCAACAAAGAAATCTGTATTTAAATCGATTTTATTTTCTATTGGCCAAATTCTCTCTGGATTTCTATCAGGAGTTCTCGCTGTATATTTTAATGGAATTTCATATTCGTAATAGTTATCGGAATAATCACTTCCTAAGCGTACAAATAATTTGGTGTTTTCGTCTATACTTTGATTGGTAACATCCAATAAATCCTGGGCGTGAACAAACATTTCTAAACGCTTGTATCTTCTTAAATCTAAATTGGTATTTCTATAAACAGCTTTGGTTGGACTGTTGGAATTCAATTTGGCTTTCAGCACCATAGAAGCTTCATTCTGGCTTTGATAACCTGTTGTACCTTGCATTTCCTCTCTTTCAACTCCAGGAGGTAAAACGTAAGGTGGAACGTTGGTTGAGTTTTCTTCAATATTTACTTGACCAATTTCTAAGTTAGAAAGGTAGTTATCTGGATCAACTCCTTCTTCAGAACCAGTAGAACCTGGAATTGGGAATAAAGTTTTCGGATAACGTCTCCATTCACTTCTAACCAAATCCAAAGTACCAAATCTAAGTGTAGTTTCTTGATTGAATCCTCTCATCAACATTCTCATGAAACGAACAGAAGTCAATACGCTTCTTGCTGTGGATAATTGATCATCAGTTACCAAATCATCGATTCCGTCGCCATCGATATCCGTATCGAAATTATCAACAGGAACTCTGAATTGATACCATTTGACAACATCAGTTTGTCCGTTTGGTAGTAAAACTTCAACTTCTTTGGTTGCAACAATCAAACGGTTGTTTGGATCGTTCAGTTCTGTTGGATTCAATCGGATGGTATATTGATTATACATTTCCGTTTGATCCAAGTTATAATCTAAGTTAATGTCCTCTGCATCTGGTTGCATACTGAACGACTGCATCGGATCATCAGTAGAGTTGTTTCCTTGAACTCCTCTATAATATCTATATCTACTCGTAATAGAACTCGCATCATTGGTTTGACTCCAACGCTCGTCCAAATAGAAAACGTAATTGTCAGAAGCAGGGTCATTTTCTCCTGTTACTGGATTGGTATGTGAAATTCCATACGCAGCAACTTCTTCCGCATCGGTTAAACCATTGTATCCTAAATCTTGTTCTTTTCTTGCTTGACCTTCGGTTTCATAAGTATATAAAATTGGGTAATTTTCAGGTTGTTTTCCCCAGTTGGTTTCGGTCACTGAAGCAGCATTACCAGAATGAGGCATACCATTTTCGTACATCATTCTACCATCCTTCAAAATATCTTCCGAAACATTACCTAATTGTAACAACAACTCACCATTTCCACCTGTTCCATCAGCATATGGATCCATCATCCAGAACTCTAAGTATTCTACATTTGAATCTATAAAATTGGTCACAGAAATTGGTCGCATGGTACCTCCCCAATGTTGTGTATCTGTTGCATTTGGATTTACGTTGTAAGGACCTTTTTCGTTAGGATAAAAAGTCATATCAAAAGTACTGATGAATGTTTGAGAACCTGCCATATTATCTCGCTGATCAAACAATTCTTTCAATTCAACTCTCCTCACTCTATGTTTTGAAAGTTCTGCATCAGTAATTCCAGCTGGCGCAGCACCACCAATTCCATAGAATCTTGGATCAATTGAATACCAAGACATCATACGACGACCATTGCCATAAGACAGATCATCGGTTTGTGTTCCATTTGGGAAGTATGGATGAGCTGTAGCATTTACACCCGCAGGTACACCTGGCACACTCGCTAATTTCCATGAACCTGCATCCATCAAACTAATTCTCGATTGAGCATCATCAAAATCATCTATGTACGAATGACCACTGGTTGCATTGTTTTGACCTGGCATCAAATAAGCTCCTTCAGCCGTAAAGTTGATTTGAGAAATTTCATCGGTTTTAATTCCTGGAATCTTATTGGTCAATCTCGTCAACCATTCAGATTCTCCAGAATATTCGGTATGCAAACCGAAAATTGTATTGTTTACAGGCTCAGCACCAAACTGTACTTTTTGAGTAACTGGTCTTTCTTGGTAATTTACAATTGTACCTCCGACCAAGAAATTATCGGAAAATCTATGGTCAACATTCAGTCCTAAAAATCTCTTTTTCTGCATATTGAAAGCCGATTGGTTTTCAACGCTGATGTTGATAGGAACACCTGAATTTTTCAATTGCTCATTTAAAATAGTTACTTGACCAATGGTATAATCAACCGTATAATCAATTCCTTCAGTAAGCGTCATTCCGTTGGCAGTAACTTTTACTGATCCTTCAGGAATATTGAAAGCTCCCAAAGGAATTCCACTTCCAACTTCGCCTTTGTATCGACCCGATAAACTATATCGTTGAGCTAATTTTTCTGCAGCTAATGTATTTGGCAATTGTCTATACAATTCATTGAAAACATAAGGCGAGTTAGAATCACCTAAAACGTTGGCCAAATGTTCACCAAAAGGTTCAACTTTTGTAAAGATAATTGTCCCTTGTTGTGAGTTTACAGTTACTCCTTCGATGAAGTCAAATATCCCATCTCCATAATTTCCATTCCCACTCATTTGCAAATTACCATTTTGATTCAAACGGTCCATATGCATCACTTGGAGAAGCGTTTGATCCTGAACAGGTGTATTGGGTAAATAGTTGATCAATCCAGAAGAATTTTCACCATTGTCTTTGAATTCAACATTCATGATAAAATCTTCAGGTGAAATGCTCAATGCATCGATCGAATAAATGTTTTTCATCATCAAATCCCACATCGGTGATCCAGTGTTGACAACAGTATTCGGTTTAATCAATTTAGTGATTAACAATTCATTTTGCTCATCGGACATTTCCCCAACTTTATAAATCACTCCAGGAGTGCTATTTCGGGTGTATTGAAAGGAAACTGCCAATAAATCTTCACCATCGATCAATGATTGATTCAAAGAAATATATCCTAAAGATGGATAAAATTTATATTCGTTTGGACCTAATTTTTTAACGTTTTCGTTGACCAAGAAGTGTTCTCCATCTTGATAAGTTTGTCCATTGTAGTTATAACCACTCAAAATCGAACGAGCTGTACTCGCGTCACGAATTCCAGGAATAGAACTCACTTGGTTGTACAAGTTCCCGTTGGTTGGCGCTGCACCATTGTCACCCAAATCCCTCAAAGCCAACATCGATCTTCTATTTTCTTGATTGGCATTTCCTTTATCGATTCGATAAACCTCCAAACGAGTGATGACAATATCACTTGAAATTTGAGGATAGTTCAAAAGTGCATTGTCATAAGAATCTCTAAAGAATTGTCCTAAAAAGAAGTGTCTGTTATAATCATATTCTTCAGCAAAAACTTTGTATTCTGTCAACACTCCACCTCCTTGAACAGTGATATTTTTGGTCTCTGAACGCTGTTCTGAGAAAACCATAGTTACATCGGTATTACCAAATCTCAAGTCAGTTCTTACACCGAATAAAGATTGAGCTCCGGTAATCAAGGAAGTATTCAATGGCATACTGATATTTCCGACTTCGATGTTTTGAACGATGTCGTCTTCACCTCCATCTTTCATGTTTTTCCATTGAAGTTTCATTTCATTTTCGAAACCAAATCCAGCTTGAGTATCGTAATTGGCTTTTAATTGTAAGTTTTCACCCACTTTACCAAGAACACTCATTTGGATTCTTTGTTGTAAATCAACAGTAACAGTGTTTCTATTTTGAGGCAACAACTGTGGATTATCGATTTTTTGAAGGAAAAGTCCTAAATCGAGTTGAGCCGATCCTTGCGGAATCAGCTGAATTTCATTTCCACCAAAAATAGTTTCGAAAGCTCTACCTTTAATTCTTAGACTTGGGAGAATATTACCAGAAGATTCTTCTTCATCGCCAAAAGCACTTGCCCTATACATTTCGTCATATGCCCTGGATTTGTCTCTATAATAAGAATTTATATTTCGATTGAGTATAATATCTAAATAATCTTGACTGGAGATGAATATAGGTTCACCAACGATGATGTCACCAATTTTTGGCCATAAAACATATTGATCTTTCGAAGCATCATAAGTGATATCATATTCGATTTGATTGTCTAAATACAAACCTCCACTTTGTGTATCAAAAGGATATTTCAATGTGTCCGATTCACCATCTTCCTGTCCGTATGTTGTGCCGATAAAAATTAGCAATAAAAATACCGGCAACAAGCTTCTTAACCTCTTCATGCGCAATTCAAGCTGGTTCAAATATTATAATCTCTTTAAAGTTTCTTTGACTAACACCTCTGCATTTGCATCAGGATAATCTTTTAAAACTATATCCAAAATCTTCTCAGCGGATTTAGTTGGAATTCCTAAAACCTCTAATGCTGATAACGCCTCAAATTTAGATTTATTTTTAGAATTAGAAGAATTAATATCAAAATTCAATTCGTCACCTTCTAACTTGTCTTTTAAATCAATTATTATCCTTTGAGCCGTTTTAACTCCTATTCCTTTAATCTTTTGCAACTTCTTTGCATCTGCTTCAGAAATTGCTTGGACGATTTCATCCACTTCCATAGACGAAATCATCATCATCGCAGTCGAAGGCCCTACACCGTTAACTGTTATTAATTTTAAAAAAATCTCTCTTTCAAGTGTCGAATAAAATCCATAAAGTATTTGTGCATCATCCCGAACGATCAAATGAGTAAAAATCTTGATATTTTCTTTGTGTTCGATTTTCGAATATGCATTTAAACTTATGTTCACCTTATAGCCCACTCCATGACATTCGATGATCATGTGTGTAGGATGTGCTTCGATTAGTTTTCCGTTCAGATGTGCTATCATCTTTCTCTTAATTGAACGTCCAAAACAGCTATCGTAGCCATATTTACTATCTCATCTATACTGGAGCGCATTTGCAAAATATGAACAGGTTTATTCATTCCCATCAAGATTGGTCCAATGATTTTAGAGTTTTCTATTCCTCTCATAACTTTATATGACAAATTTCCAGAGGCCAAGTTAGGGAAAATTAACACATTGGCTCTTTTTCCATTCAACTTTGAAAATGGGAAATTATTTGTAATCAATTCTTCATTCAAAGCAAAGTCTGGCTGAATTTCTCCATCGACTACCATGTCTGGATAAAGTTTGTGCAACAAAGCTACGGCTTCACTAACTTTCTTTGAAGTTTCTGTCCTCGCTGAGAAATTTTCATAAGAAAGCATTGCAATTCTCGGACGAATTCCAATTCCTCTAACTACATATTCAGTCAATCTTGCGATTTTCGCTAATTCTTTTGGTGTTGGATCTAAATTGATGGCCGTATCGGCAAAAAACAATGGACCCTTTTTAGTCATTACCAACATCAAACCCGCTACTTTATTGATTCCAGGTGCTGTACCAATGGTTTCTAAAGCTGGTTTCAAAGAAGCCGCATAACTTCGTGTAGATCCTGTCAAGAAAACATCTGCTTCACCTGCTTCAACCATCATACTTCCAAAATAGTCGCGATTGGTAAGGAACTTTTTCGCATTGTACAATGTCATTCCTTTTCTCTTTCGTTTTTCCCAAAGGATCTGTGCCAACTCTTCGATTTTAGCAGTCGATTCTTTAGCTTTTGGATCTATGATAGGAACGTCGATTTGAATATCGTAAGTCTTTTTCATTTCTTCGATTTCTTCAACATTTCCTAATAAAATCGGTTTACCAATTCCTTCGTCATTAACAATTTGAGCTGCTTTCAGAACATTGTATTCGTTTGCATCGCTAAACACTATGGTCTTAGGATCTTGTTTGGCTCTGTTTTGAAGCATTCGAATGAGTTTCTCCTCGTTGTTCATTCGATTCAACAATTCTTCTTCATAAACCGCCCAATTGTTGATATGCTTTCGAGCAACACCCGATTCCATAGCTGCTTTTGCTACTGCCATAGAAACATTTGTAATCAATCGATTGTCAAATGGTTTAGGAATGATATATTCTCTTCCAAAACTGATGTTTCCTATTTTATAAGCCAAACTAACGATTTCAGGCACAGGCTCTTTTGCTAAATCCGCCAAAGCTCTAACCGCTGCCAATTTCATTTCTTCATTGATCTTTGTGGCTTGAACATCCAATGCACCTCTAAAAATAAAAGGGAAACCTAAAACATTATTTACTTGGTTTGGATAATCGGAACGACCCGTCGCCATGATAACATCTGATCGAGTTTCAACCGCCAAATCGTAAGTAATCTCTGGATTTGGATTTGCCATTGCAAAAACAATAGGATTTTCGTTCATTGTTTTTAACATGGCTGGAGTTACAACATCAGCTTTCGATAGACCGATGAAAACATCGCTACCTTTCATTGCTTCTTCCAGAGTTTCCAGTTCAGTTGTTCTTACAAATGGTAATTTTTCTGGTGATAATTCAGTTCTTTTATGATTGATCACGCCCTTACTATCGCACATTAAAATTTTCTCTGGATCAGCTCCTAAAGCTATATAGAGATTGGTACATGCAATCGCTGCTGCACCTGCACCACTTACTACAAATCTAACTTCATCGATTTTCTTGTCGGCCAACTCCAATGCATTGATCAAAGCAGCACCTGAAATAATTGCAGTTCCGTGTTGATCATCGTGCATCACAGGAATGTCCAATTCTTCTTTTAATCGTTTTTCGATTTCAAAAGCTTCTGGAGCTTTGATATCTTCAAGATTTATTCCACCAAAAGTTGGTGAAATAGCTTTTACTGTTTGAATGAATTTTTCAGGGTCTTTTTCATCAATCTCAATATCGAACACATCGATATCAGCGAAAATTTTAAAAAGCAAACCCTTACCTTCCATTACAGGTTTTGCGGCTTCTGGACCAATGTCACCTAATCCTAATACTGCGGTACCATTGGAAATAACAGCCACCAAGTTTCCTTTGGCGGTGTACTTGTATGCAGCATCTTTATCTTTCTGAATTTCTAAACAAGGTTCGGCCACACCTGGCGAATACGCCAAAGCTAAATCTCTTTGCGTATCGTGGGGTTTGGTTGGTATTACTTCTATCTTACCTTTTCTACCTGTTTCGTGGTAGATCAATGCCTCCTGACGTAATTTATCATCTTTTTCCGTTCTCATCTTTCTCTATTAGCAATTGGCAAATATAAGTAAGGTCAGCGAGGTATAAAACTCACTGACTAAAAATGTTTTGAATAGAGCTAATGATTAATATCGCTCTTCAATCAATTCATCAGTGAATACACAGTCAATTTCAAAAGGAATCATATCATCCGATTCACTGATAAAGTTACTCACCTTACCGGTCCATTTCAGGCACAAATCATTTGAGCCATTTTTGAAAAACCTTAGCTTATTGTCATCGGACTCGTACAATTCTTCATTGAAATTAACATTCGAATAATACACCTCATAAACATATCCTTCTTCATCTTCTATTTCAGCAAATGAATGAGGAATTTCGACGGTGTTACCATTCAACTCATCGACGGTTTTGAAATTGATTGGAAAATCATCGATGGTCAGCACTACTTGTGGAAAATCATTTTGTAGAGCATCACCTTCGACATGATCCAAATCGTCGGTTGAGTGAATTTCAATAAGAAGTTGATGGTGTCTGTTTGAAAAAACTACTTTGCAGAAACATTTGTCAATGTAGTAAGTTAAAGTTTCTTCCGGATGGAAGAATTTGATTGTTTTCATTTTGAGTTAAAAAATCATTTTCTTGGGACGAAGATATAAATATTGCCATTAATAACAAAAATCAGTTTTTAATTTAATCACATTTTTTTGAATACTCGCAAATCACTGCAAATCAATCTACCATATAAATCTATACTTCAACCTTTATTTTTGTTTTGGGAGAAGCAAACAAGATTTTACGATTGAACGAGCATTCATTTTCTTTTTTACTTACCTTTATCGCAAATCAATGAATCATGATTCATTTAGTTGTAGCAAAATCAGACAACAATGTAATTGGTCACGACAACCAATTGATATGGCATTTGCCGAATGATTTGAAGCATTTTAAGGAAATCACTACAGGTCATCCCATCATCATGGGAAGAAAAACTTTTGAATCCATCGGTCGCGCTTTACCCAATCGCACAAACATCATCATCACACGAAATAAAAATTATTCCATCGAAAATACTAAAGTTGCGCATTCGCTGAATGAAGCTATTGAAATTGCAAAAAAGATAGATGAAGATATTTTTATAATTGGTGGAGGCAAAATTTACGAACAAGCCTTAGATTTAGTAGATATTTTGGAAGTTACTGAAGTTCATGAAAATTTTGAAGGTGATACTTATTTCCCTGTGATAGATTTAAATGTTTGGAAGGAAATTTCGAGAATCAAACATCATAAAGACGAGAAAAATAAATTCGATTATTCGTTTGTTCGATATGAAAGAAAGTTGGATTCGAACTTAAAAAGCTATCACTGATCCGGCGTTGCTAACCATTCGAAAACTGGCAAAGGAATATTTCTAATTAACCCAAATATCAACAGTGCAAATAAGAATATCCAAAGCATTTTGTTGGATGTGAAAAAGTTATTGGGCTTTGAAATCCCAAAGAAATAATTTCTTAATTCATAAAAAACCAACAGAGCAAAATAAGGAGCGAAAATGACAAAAAAAGCATTGTATTGAAGAGCTTCGATAGGTTCAAAATTCAACAAATGATGAACTGATCTTTGTCCGCCACAACCTGGACAGTCATAGCCAGTCAAAGTTTTGAATGTGCAGCTTAAATAAACATTTTCTTTGTTGGATGGATCGTAATTATAGAAGTAATAAATAAGAACTGCCGCAAGTCCAATAAAGCTAACGGCAGCAAGTATTTTCTTATAATTCAATTTATTAATTTCCATAAATATTTTGATACTCCTCAAGCATCTCCATATATCCATCTATTCCACC
>DEQC01000060.1 GCA_002359055.1 Flavobacteriales bacterium UBA3376
CTTTCAGAATACATATTTACATAAATAGAATCATTTGTAGCTGAAGCAAATGCTTGAATTGTATCAGTTACATTATTGATTTCATCTACTTCAATGGTTCCTGTCATCAATTTATTCAAACTTTCTTTTACTTTATTCTCATCCTCTTCTGAAGGACCTCCTACGAAATAAACATAGCTTAGATCAACTGAAGGTTCAGTTTCGAAGAAATTAGAATATTTATTGATATAATTTTGAATTTCGTTATCTGTAATTTCGACTTTATATTTTTTCTCTAAATCAGCATAAGAAACATATCCATAATCGATGGTACCGCTTTGGATATTGCTTGCTTGTTGCAATTTAGCTTCAACATGGGTAACGGCTACGCCCATATTTACCATATTCATATATTTTTGTCTCAGCAGGTCAGGCTTTGAACTTTCGAACATCAATAAGAAGTTTTGATAAGCTTGAGCAGCTTCTGGAAGGCCTTGTTCAGCTTGTCCTTTCAGCTGACCGATTTGAAGTTTTAGCTCATCGACATTCATTCCATATTGTCTTGAAACGAAATGCCAAACTTCATCATTACTGATTTCAATTCCAGCCTTATTTGCATGGGATTCGATCAATTTATTTGACACCAAACTACTCCAAACTTGTTGATTGGATTGATTTTGGGACGAATTTGGATTGGAACGCATCATGTTTTGAGCATTCAAAAATTCACCAATTGTTATCGATTCACCATCTACATTACCCACTTCATTGGGGTCACCTGTAAACAAACGTACTATGACTGATTGATCACTAAATATATCACCAGCAACGAATGCCAGCATCGCGACTCCAATCACACCGATTAATAAGCCTGTTCGTTTACGAATATCTCCTAAAATTGCCATTATTATGTTTGTTTATTCAATTTTTACAGACGGCGAAAATACAATAATTCTATCAATTTGAAAATCAGAATATCAGAATTTTTAATTTTCAGCCTTCTATATTTATTTTTTATTCATATTTATAAGTCTCCTTCTTCGTAAATCTTAGTTCCTTGATTATTATACAATGTATATTCACTCAAGTCATCCTTTGCTTCGAGTCCATTGTTCGATTGTAAAGAATCTCCTAATTTCGAAATGATATAAACTGTATCGTTTGTGAAAACTTTTCTTAAATTCCTATCCCAAAACAAAGTTTCAGTTTTCAAAGTATCGCCAACTTCATTGATAAGTACAACATTTCCTCTGCCTTCATACCAAGCTTTCATATCGCTAAACTTCGCCCAATCAGCTCTCAAATAACCTGGAGAGTCTATACTTTTTGTAAAATATTTTAATTCTAACCCTTGACGAAACTCAGTGTAGGGCGTATCGATCATCCCATACTCTTCTATCAATTTAGATTTCAAATGAATTTTTATAAATCCTGAATCTTTGAAAATGATTTTTGCATTGTTAAATGTTCGGCTTGGAAATTCAGTTCGACGACTCGTCATGTCAACTTCCTCCAACTGATTACAAGCGATGATAATGCCCAATAAAAAGAATGGAATCCATCTTTTTTTAATTTTTATCGTATTGAAGTTTTTTAGGCATTTCATTTCAATTGATTTAATCAATCACGCGCTTTCTGAACCAAATATCATTGATTGTAAATCCGATTTTGAAATTTGCAAAGCTTTCTTTCAGAGCATTGTCTTTGGTAGTTCCCATTTGCCCAAACTCCATTGCGAAATTCAACATCGAAGCATCTCTTTCTTTACCAATCGGGAAACCTGCACCTATGGTCAAACCATATTTACTAATATCATTGCCATCCACTTTGATCGGAGTGGTTTCATAAAATCCTCCCATTCGATAAGTTACTCTATCGAAATAACTCTTATATGAGTTAAAGTTTGGCAACCAAAATCCTCCTGCCGATATTCTAATGCTCGATTCTAAATCTGAATTTTGTGAATTCTCAAAGCTAAATGAACTCCAATCCGTCCAATCAATCTGAGCCCCGATCATCCAATTTATATCTTTTCGATAAGACGCACCTAAACTTATTTTTTGTGGCAATTTCATATCGCCTCTGAAATTATGGTATTGAACTGTATCAATATTTCCAGGAATCAAATCAACCACTGAATAAGTTGAAGTCATGTTTTCAATTTTAGCATTGATATTTGAGCCCAATGTATAAACAAGACCTATATCTAAGCGCTTTCTATCTTCTAACATTTTGGTGTAATTACCACCTAAGCTAAATTGTACACCACTCAGTTTTGAATTGAAAGAATAATCTGTACTTAAAGCCAAATCCTGAGTCGAAACAATTTGCTTTTTCGATAAATCACCAAATAAATAGTTGGCTCTTAAACCTACAGAAAACTCTGAATTGATGTTATAAGAACCCATAAAATGAAGTGAATTCACACCACCTTCTCCATAAAATTGTTTTTCAAACTCCACTCCCTCACTAACTCCTAAAGCACTCAACTCATACCCAACAGTGGTATAAGGTTGAAATCCAAAACCAGCTCTGGCTTTATCTCCTACTGGAAAAGCCAATGAAATGTTTGAAATATAAGTTGTACTTTTTGTAGATGAATTGTGTGCATCTTTGAATCGACTCATATCAGTATTACTAACAAATTCAAAAGTTGTAAACCTCAAATCGCGATTCGCTGCTGGGTTATAAAAATTGGCATTGCCATAGTATGGATTGGTCGATAAAACCGAAACTCCACCCATTCCAGCTTGTTCAACACTATTGTCAAACAAAACTGTTCCTGCACCATAAGACGAATAAGGGGAAATGGAAGTGTTTTGTGCTTGCAAACCACCTAACATCCCAAATAAGCCTATAAAAGATAAAACGCTTCTCAATTTCATGCGTAAAATGTATAAATTCAAGTTGCAAATATGATGATTAGATTGCAAATAGCAAAAAAGCAATGAATGAATTGCTCAATCTGAAGGTATAAAAGTTTGTTAATTCGACTTTTTTGAAAAAAATTCAATCAATTTTCGAAAAATATTTTTGTAAATATAAAAAAGTTATATATTTGCAATCCCAAATGAGAAGGTGCCTTAGCTCAGTTGGTAGAGCAAAGGACTGAAAATCCTTGTGTCCCTGGTTCGATTCCTGGAGGCACCACTTTCAAAAGCCTTGACTTTCAACAGTCAAGGCTTTTTTATTGACTTATTTCTTTTAAAGTTTAGGAATTGCCTCAATTAATTCCTTGGTATAAGTAGTTTTTGGATTTGCATAAATCTCATCGGCATCGTCCAATTCCATCTGTTTTCCATGTTGCATCACCAATAATTGATCGCTCATAAATTTAACCACAGCCAAATCATGAGAAATAAATATATAGGTCAAACCGAATTCATCCTTCAAATCATTCAATAAATTTAAAACTTGGGCTTGAACCGAAACATCCAAAGCCGAAACCGATTCGTCGCAAATGATAAACTTCGGCTCAACTGCCAAAGCTCTCGCAATTCCCACCCTTTGTCTCTGACCTCCAGAAAATTCATGAGGATATTTCATCAAATCAGATCGATTCAAACCAACTTTTTCCAATAAGTCTCCCGCTCGTTCCAACCTTTCTTTTTTATTGACATACATTTTATGAACTTCCATAGGCGAAACCAATATCTCTCCTATCGTCATCCTTGGATTTAAACTCGAATAAGGATCTTGAAAAATGATTTGAATTTCCTTTCTCAAACGTCGAACTTCTTCTTTTGAAAATAAAGTAATGTCTTTTCCTTTATAAAATATTTCTCCACGTGTAGGTTTTTCCAACAATAAAATTGTGCGACTCAAAGTAGTTTTACCCGAACCTGATTCACCCACCAAACCTAAAGTTTCACCTGGATAAACTTTGAAATTCATATCGTCAACTGCTTTGACTGACAACTTTTCCTTTCCAAAAAAACTGGGTTTGGAATAAAAATATTTGGAGAGATTTCTCACTTCTAAAATCGGTGGATGTTGGTAGATTTCTCTATGAAATTCACTTCTTTCTATTGATGAATAAACTTCGGCTTGATGATTTTCATCTTTCAGAAAATCAGCAATGGTTGGCATTTTCTTGTATCGAATATCCAACAAAGGTCGACAAGCAATCAAACCTTTGGTATAACTTTCTTTGGGTGAATTAAAGATTTGCTCCACACTTCCATGCTCAACAATTTCACCTCTGAACATCACTATTACTTCATCACAGATCTCTGCAATCACACCTAAATCATGCGATATAAAAAGACAACTCATTTGACTTTCTTTCTGCAAATCTTTGATCAGATTCAAAATCGCACGCTGAACCGTCACATCCAAAGCAGTCGTCGGTTCGTCAGCAATCAAAACTTTCGGTTCACAACTGATGGCCATTGCTATCATCACTCTTTGTCTTTGTCCGCCTGAAAGTTGATGAGGATAAGATCTATAAATTCTTTCCGGATCTGGCAACAAAACTTTGTTGAACAATTCGATTACTCGTTTTTTTGCTTCGGTTTTGTTGAGTTTTAAATGCAATCGAATGCTTTCCTCCACTTGTTCGCCACACCTCAAACTCGGATTCAAGGAAGTCATTGGCTCTTGAAAAATCATTCCGATTTCGTTGCCTCTATATTTTCTATGCTCTTCCTTAGAAATTTTCATCAAATCGATTTTGCCTTTGGATGAATTGAAGAGAATTTGGCTTTCGTCGGAAACTTTCGCAGATTCCGGCAACAATCCCATGATATTGAGAGCAGTTATGGATTTACCCGAACCAGATTCACCGACAATTCCAATGATTTTCCCTTTTTGGACAGAAAAATTGATTTTTTTAAGAATTTCATTCTCTGCAAACGAAAGGGATAAGTTTTTTATTTCAATAATTTTAGAGTCCAAGAAGTTGAATTTTAATTAAATTAATCACAAATTTATCTTTTTGTAATCTAAATAAAAAATTCTATTTTTGCCTTGAGGTTGCTATATTTATTTGATAGTAGTAAATTTACTTTACAAGCTTTAAAAAAGTTAATTCAGCTTGCCTCGTAAAATATAATAAATGGACCCAGAACCCTTTTTATACACTGCCTCGCTTACAGTTGCAAATACTGTAATTCATGAGATTTCAATTTGGAAATTATTACTTACAATCTTTTTAGTTTTATTGAATGCTTTCTTTGTAGCAGCAGAATTTGCGATTGTAAAAATCCGCATGTCTCAAATTGAAACTAAAGCCAATATAAGTCCTGCGCTTTCAAAAACCGCCAAAGTGATTGTAAATCACTTAGATGCACACTTAGCAGCGACTCAATTAGGAATCACACTTGCATCACTTGGTTTAGGTTGGGTGGGTGAAAGTTCGATTTCTCCCATCATCATCAAGTTTTTCGATTTAATTGGTTTGAGTGGACCTGAATATCACAGCATCGCATCGACCATTGCATTTTGGGGATCATTTGCTGTAATTACAGTTTTACATATAGTTTTTGGTGAATTAGCTCCAAAATCTATGGCTATTCGATATCCTGTAAACACTACTTTTGCCATTGCATGGCCACTTAGAGTTTTTTACATCATATTTAAACCCATCATTTATTTGATGAATGGTTTTGCGAACTTCTTCTTAAATATGATCGGCTTTAAACCTTTGGAAGGAGGTGAAATTCATTCAGAAGAGGAATTGAAAATGATAATTTCTGAATCCCAAGAAGGAGGTGCCATAGAGGCGACTGAGAGAGATTTGATCCAAAATGTATTTGAATTTGACGATAGAAGAGTTAGCAATATTCAAACACTTCGTAAGAATGTCTATGCATTAGACATGAAAACGACCGTCAAAGAAGCCATCGATTATTCCATCGATAAAGGTTTCTCAAGATATCCTGTGTACGAGGAGGAATTGGATGAAATCAAAGGTATTTTATATACAAAGGATTTGGTTAAATTGACCTTAGAACATCCGGAAGAAACGAGTTTCGAAAGCATCATAAGAAAACCTTTGTTTGTATCAGAAAGTTATAAAATCAAGAACTTATTGAAACAATTCCAGAAAAAACGCATACAAATGGCTGTTGTAACCAATGAAATTGGTGAAGTAACTGGTATCGTAACTATGGAAGATATTTTAGAAGAATTAGTGGGTGAAATTCAAGATGAATACGACAATGAAGATCCAATAGTTGTAAATATCAGTGAAGGATTGTATTCGGTTGACGCTCATAGCAGCCTTTCTGATATCAATCGTTATTTGCCATATAGATTTGAAGAAAGCGAACAATACGACACACTTTCGGGCTTATTGGCCGAAACTTTTTCAGATCGAGATATCAAAGCTGGTGATGTTCTAGAGTTGGAACATTATGAAGTTAAAATCATCAAAATGTATAGAAACTCTGTTGAAAGAGCGGAATTATCTTTGAAGGTTTTACCGTCTAATGGTGAAGAAAACGATAACAACGATAAGTTATTCTAATTCTATCAAAGTTTCATTTCTAAATTTCCTGAAGACTTGAACCAGGGTGAAAACATCTTTTTCGCAATATTTTTTGATACGCTCCAAGTCTTTATCTTGGTAATAAACCTCGGCAACTTGAGATCCATCAATATCGTCCTTGGGCGTTGGTATACCAAAAATTGCTGCCAACAAATCCAATGATGTATAATGTTTATAATCTCCGAATTTCCACAATTCCATAGTGTCGAGATGTTGAACTTCCCATGGTTTTTTGCCTTGAATACTCAAAGCATTCGGTAAGTTTAATCCATGAATCAAAATCCTTCTTCCCAAAAATGGAAAGTCGAATTCTTTTCCGTTGTGAGCACATAAAATTAAACCTGTAGCAAAATATGGACTGTTCAATAGTTCGATGAAATCCTCCAAAATCTTTTTTTCATCATCGCCATAAAAACTTTTTACTCTCAACTTTTCGCCTTTCACTATCACTCCAAACGAAATACAAACGATCTTCCCAAATTCTGCCATTATACCCGCACGCTGATAAAACATTTCTTCTGCGGTTTCCTCTTCTTTGAGTTGATAGCTGATCTTTTTTTGCCACAATTTTTTCCAGTTTTCAGACAAATCTTCCCATTGTTCGACCATGGGAACTGTTTCAATGTCCAAAAACAGTACTTTATTGATTTCTAAATTCTTCAACATTTTCTTTAGGTTTTAGTAGGTTATTTTCTTTCAATAATTTCATCACTTCATCAACAAAATAATAAGTATCATTGTCCAAAAACCCTCGACCTTCATTTCTTTCATCCTTTTCATGTCCTAAACGAACAATGACCAAATCTTCACTCGGAACAACTATTACTCTTTGACCTAAATGTCCCATCAGCCCATAGAAATTGGGTTCATGCTCATAATCTGTCCAAATCGAATAGCCATATCGTTGATGTTCTCCATCTCTAAAAGCCTTTGAGTTTGGAGTGACCATTTTTTGAACAAAAGCCGAATCCAACAACTGTTTTCCGTTCCATTGACCATTTTGTAAAAGCAGCTGTCCCAATTTACCGAAGTCACGAACGTTGCTGTTCAAACAACAATACGCTTTTTCCATTCCATCTTTTCGATCTTTGGACCAATAAGCATCTTCCTCCATTCCCATAGGTTGCCAAAATTCTTCTTGTAAATATTGAGAAATGCTTATTCCAACGGCTCTTTGAAGGATAATTGCCAATAATTGAGTATCGCTCGAAATATAATTAAACCTCTGACCTGGTTCAGCAATAAATTTTCTACTCAACATTTGCTTTTCGATATTTCTTCCGTAATAAGCTTTGGCAGTGGGATTCAATGGTAAATAATAATCCTCTTTCCAATCGAATCCAGAAGTCATGGCTGACAAATCACCAATTGTACAATTTCTACCGAATTCATCATCTTCGAATTCAGGCAAAAAATCTGTTATTGGTTGATCCAAAGATTCGATATATCCTTGTTCGATTGCTTTACCCAAAAGCAAAGTCACCACAGATTTCGACATAGAAAATGAATTGGTATGACTTTTACTTGAATATCCATCCCAATAATGTTCCCAAAGTATCTCTCCATCTTTGGCTACAAAAAATCCTATGGATTTGAATTGTTCTAATTCATCGCGCAATTCTTTGGTCAAAGGAATTTGATTATAAAGTTCATGTTTAAACCAAGGTTGGGCTTTATTGGAAAGAATTATATTATTGTCAAAATCTTTATAATCATCGATATTGGCTGTTTTATGACCTTTCAAATAGGTCAATTTCGCACCTCTAATTATATATTGATTTCCTGTGAGATAAAGCACAGCAATCAACAAAAGGATTATGATTGCTACAACTTTTACAATTCCTAAAAATATTCTTCTAAACTTGTTCATAAACTTTTACTAATACTATGCAATTTATAAAATTTATAACTGAATCAATAGTTTTAATTTATTCTTAATAGAAAAGATGAAAAAACAGCCGTATATTTGGGATTGAGTTTAGTATTAACATTTAAAACCATAAAATCATGGCATTTGAATTACCTAAGTTACCATATGCAACAGATGCATTGGAACCACACATTGACGCAAGAACCATGGAAATCCATCACGGAAAACACCATGCAGGATATACAAACAACTTAAACGCTGCAATTGAAGGCAGTGAGTTAGAAGGACTTTCAATTGAAGA
>DEQC01000079.1:0-4021 GCA_002359055.1 Flavobacteriales bacterium UBA3376
AAAATCTATTGCTACCACTCCAATCAAATAAATAATGCTTCTCAAGATTTCAGTATTTGCATTAAAATTAGTGACAAAAATCATGGATTTTCAAATAATTAACTTAACTTTTAACTGACATTTAGAGAACCATATTTTACAATGTATTATCAATTAATAAAAACGTCAAGCCTTACACAAAAGCTAATTGTAGCATTTGTCATTTATTTTGTATTGTTTTCTACTCAATTGATGGGACAACTGATCAATGCAAAGTATAATGAAGAAATCAATCAATTGAACAATTTGAGTAATGATTCTATTTACATAGAAACAGCCATTAAAATCAGCAGAGACATTCACAAAAACAATCATTGTGAAGAAGACGAATATCACTTTGCAAGTTTGGCGATCAACAAAGCAATATTATCTGGAAATACAATCATGCATGCAAAAGCATTGGACAATCTCGGTTTGCTCTATCGGTACCATCAAAGGTATGATCAAGCCTATCCACTTCATGTCAAAGCATTTGAAATGGTAGAAAATTTAGAAGTAGAGCCCATTCAGTTGATGATTTATGCAAACAATGCAGGAATCGCTGCGAGATATGAAGAAAAATTTGACAATTCAATTTCATATTATCTGAAAGCCCATAAAATCGCTTTAGAAGAAAATGATTTGAGAAATATTGGGATTTCAAGCAATGGATTGGGAAATTCTTTGAGCAATATTCCTGAAAGAAAAGAAGAAGCTCTGCATTACTTCACAATTGCGCTAAACGCTGAAAGAGAAAGAGGTGAAAGTTTAGGAATAGCTATGAATTTATTGTCGATCAGTAAATATTACATCGATATTAAAGATTTTGACGAAGCATTCAAACACTTAAACGAATTGATTCAAGTCAACAGGAAGCGTTCGGATCATTTTGGAATTGCCATTACTTATGAAGCTTTTGGCGATGCTTATTTGGCTCAAAATAAAATTGAACCAGCAAAAACTTATTATTTAGAATCATTGAGATTATATAAAAATTACAATTACCAATTAAATGCTGCGCAGGTTTTGAATAGATTGGGAAATATCCAGTTTTCATTCGAAGATTATAAAAAAGCAAATGAATATTATACGCAATCTTTGAGTATTGCTCAAGAAATGAACAATTATTCATTGATTTTGAACAATTATTTGGGCATTTCAAAAGTGCATGAAAATTTGGGCGAATACAAAGATGCTTTGGCATTCTATAAGTTGAGTAAAAGTTATGAAGACAGTATCGATTTGGGCAATCAGAAAATAAAAATTGCTGCACTTAAAAATCAATTCGATTGGGATCATACAGAAACCAAAATCAATTTACTTCAAAAAGAACAAGATTTAATCGAAAAAGAAATAGAATCTCATAAAATCAAACTCAAAAATCAAAAACTTTTGACGGGTTTACTTTTGATGGGAACGGTTTTATTCATAGGTTTTGGAGCGACTCAATACCGATTGAGAAAAGTCAAATTGAAAGCTCAAAATCAATTGGTTGAAAAAGAAAAAGTACTTTTACAAGCAGAATATGATAGGAATTTAGCACAAGCAGAAATTTTAATTTCAAGAATGCAAATCAATCCACATTTTATTTTTAATTGTTTGAATGCTATCAATTTATTGATTCAAAAGCAAGAAAATAAAAAAGCGGGAGAATACCTAAACACTTTTAGTCGTTTCATAAGAATGGTTTTGGAAATGCCGAAGAATGAAACCATTGAACTAGAAAAAGAATTGCAAGTCATCGAATATTATCTGAAATTAGAAGAGAAAAGATTTAACAATAAGTTTAAATATTATTTTGAAGTCGAACCCAATGTAAATATAACAGAAGTGAAAATTCCTCCATTGCTTTTGCAACCCTTTGTAGAAAACGCAATTTGGCATGGATTACTACCATCGAATAACGATGAAAATATTTTGAGAATAAAAGTTTTCAAAAAAAATGAATCCGTCTATATCATAATCGAAGACAATGGCGTTGGAATCAAAAACAAAGAAAAACAAGAAATAGAACTTGAAAGCAATGAGGGTTTCCCTAAAAAAAGTTTGGGAACAAAAATAACCAAAGAAAGAATCAAACAATTCAACCGTGGTTTCAATGATTGTAAGATAAATTTGATCATCGATAAAGGTGAAAATGAAATTGGAACCCAAGTAATTTTAATTATAGAAAATCAATAAATTAGGAAAATGAACATAGCGATAATTGATGATGAAGTGCATTGTATAGAAAGTTTAGTTATACACTTGAAAGAACTTTTCCCAAAGGCCAATGTGGTTTACAAAACGAATAAAGTTCAAGAAGCTGTTGAAAAACTAAAAGAACTACCTATTGATTTATTGTTTTTGGACATAGAAATGCCTGGAATCAATGGTTTTCAACTATTAGATGCCATTCCAGATAGAGAATTCGATACGATTTTCACAACTGCATATAGCGAATATGCATTGAAAGCTTTCAAAGCAAAAGCGGTGAGCTATCTTTTAAAACCCATCGATGAAACAGAACTCAAAGAAGTGATTGTGAATTGGAAGGAAATGAAAAGAAGTACCATCAATACACAAAATCAAAACATAGATGAAGTCTTGGAGCATTTGAAAAAAGAAGGCTTTATGAAAAGTAAAATTTCCGTTCCTATCAGTGATGGGTACGAATTTATAGAAGTCAACGATATAATTTATTGCAACAGTCAAAGCAATTATACTTATTTGCATCTGACCGATGGAAGCAAAGTTTTAGTGAGCAAAACCCTTAAAGAAGTCGAAAGCGCACTTGCCAACTTTTTCTTTATTCGAGTACATCAATCCTATTTAATTAACCCAAATTATATGAAAAGATTTTCCAGAAATGATGGTGGATACATCATCATGGAAAATAAAGAAAGCATACCTGTTAGTAATTCAAAAAGGAATTTGATCGTCAATCTATTTGATTCAGTAAGAAAAAGTTAGAATTTTAATTCTATCAATCGATTTCGAGAATTTCTTTTGCCAATCTGATCATTTTTGGATCACCTGTATGTTTATGAGGTTCGTCTGAGAGTTTGACCACTTTCGTCCATGGAATGTCAGGTTCAGATACAGAAGTCATTTTAATGACTATATTCATGGGTTTAAGTCCCACATCGTTGGTTAAATTAGTACCTATACCAAAAGAAATTCCAATTTTCCCTCTTGTTGCATCAGCTATTTTTCTCACTTTATCCAAATTCAAACCATCGGAAAAAACGATGCTTTTATGCAAAGGATCAATGCCCATTTTTTCGTAATGTGCAATTGTTTTTTTAGCAAATTCAATAGGATCTCCACTGTCGTGACGAACACCATCGAATAGTTTTGCCAATTTTTTATTGAATTGAGTAAAAAACACATCCGTTGTATAAGTATCTGTCAAAGCAATTCCTAAATCTCCGTGATATGCATTGACCCATCGATCCAGGCTGATTCCATTAGCTACTTTAAATCCAAACCTCGCTCCGTGATACATAAACCATTCGTGTGCATGCGTTCCTATCGGCTTCACTCCTGTTTGCATCGCCAAATGAACATTGCTCGTACCTACATAAGAATTTCCACCATATTTTTTGAGTGCATCGGCAACGATTGTATGAACTTCATACGAATGTCTTCTACGCGTTCCAAATTCAGCAACTTTCACACCTAACTCAAGATAAGATTGTGCTTTTCTTTTAACTATTTCTATAACTTCTTCATCACTTCCTCTTTGTTGTTGAGTCATTTCATAATACAATTCGCTGATCCATGAGAGGATTGGGACTTCCCATAAAATGGTTCGATACCAATAACCTTGGATTTTCACTGAAAGTTCTGTTCCTTTTTGTTCAATTTCAACTTCCGAAGGATCGTATCTATAGCCTTGAAGAAAATCCAAATAGGCAGAATTTAGATAAGGTAGAGTTTCGTCTAAATATTTCCTTTCTTCTGAAGTTAATTTTAATTCAGACATATGATTCAATTTTTCTCTCAGAGCATCGGCAAAACC
>DEQC01000079.1:4158-19602 GCA_002359055.1 Flavobacteriales bacterium UBA3376
AAATTTTTATAAAGGTACTATTTAAGAAAATATTTGTCACTTCAAATTTAAAATAAAAAGCCCGAGAAACTAAGTTCTTCGGGCTAAAATCAATTTATTATGAAAAAATTATCTACTAGTTCTGATCTATTGAACCGATTACTCTTTGCATAAAACTATTTGCGGCTTCTCTTTCGCTCATTCCTTCGTCCACCATGTTTTTCATTTCCATGGCACCACAAATATTAGAGATAATCTCACCAATAACATCTTTTTCGTCTTCTTTCACTGCAGGAGATTCTGCATAGACTTCCAAAAGATTCAATGCACTTTCCATTTCTTCAACCGTGCATTTTCTTTGTAAATTTCTAAATACTGGCAATTTCATCACAAATATTGTTTAAATGTTCTTCTTTTGAAGTAACTACTTGATTGACAATTTTACCATTTTGATAAATAGCAAAGGTTGGTAAATTGGTTACTTCAGCTAATTTTCTACTTTCTGGAAACTTTTCAGCATCGACATAAACAAAATTAATATCTGAATGTTTCTCTGCTAAACGTTTCACTTTTGGTTTTAACAAACGACAATTTCCGCACCATGCCGCACCGAATTGAACCAATGTTTTTTCGTTCTGGTTCAGCACTTCAGCTAAATTGTCTTCTTTAATTTCAACAAACATATTAATTAGGGTTTACGTTAGATAAATACTCAGCAACTCCTTCTTTAGTTGCGCTCATCGCTTGTTTACCTTCTTCCCAGTTCGCTGGACATACTTCACCGAATTTCTCAACATGAATGATAGCATCCAATAAACGGATGTACTCGTCGATATTTCTACCCAATGGTAAATCATTGATAGTTTCATGACGAACAATTCCTTCTTTATCGATGATAAATGTACCTCTATATGCAACTGGCTGTCCTTCAAAAACAATTCTTTCGGTTTCATAATCAGTTACATATTCACCCGCTAAAACTCTATAATCCATAGAAATAGTCTTTGCCAAGTCAGCAACTACTGGATAAGTAACTCCTTGAATTCCTCCATTGTCTTTTTCGGTATTTAACCAAGCCAAGTGAGTCTCTTCTGAATCTGTAGAAACAGCAACAACAACTGCATCTCTCTTTTCGAATTCAGCTAATTTCTCTTGAAAAGCATGTAATTCTGTTGGACAAACAAATGTAAAATCCTTTGGATAAAAGAATAAAACAATGTTTTTCTCGCCGATCGGCAATGAAAAATCGTTAACGATTTCTTCTCCATCTAAAACTGCTGGAGCTGTAAATTGAGGTGCTTTCTTTCCTACTAATGACATAATTTATTAATTTATAATGTTAATTATTAATTTCTTCTGATTTCACTACAAAATTAAGTCTTCAACTAATAGTTTTTAAACATTTGCAATAGCAAAATTTAATCAATGAATATAATAAGTTTATAACGCCTACAAGTCACTGATTGCATGCAATTTAAAATAAAACTACGGTTTACCAAATGATATAAATCACAATGAATTTTACCAAAAAATATTTTTGTAGTAAAATTTCTTGATGATCAGAAGTAGTTGGATTGAAAACAAAAAAGTTTGTTTATCAAAATAAACAAACTTTTAAAAAATTATGAAAAAATCTATTTATTCTTGGATAAACTCCAAGTTAACAAACAATCTTACTTTGTCAGCAACTACCAATCCTCCTGCTTCAGTTGTTGCACTCCAGTTCAATCCGAAATCTTTACGATTCAATTCACCGGTAAATTCAAAACCTGCTCTTTGTAAATCATAAGGATCTGTGATAACTCCTCCGAAATCCGCTTGTAATTCTATAGGTTTTGTCACACCTTTGATAGTGATTTCGCCTTTCAGTGTATCGCCATCGAAATCTTCACCTTTGAAAGATAATTTAGGGAAATCTGTAGCATTGAAGAAATCATCGCTTTTCAAATGCTCGTCTCTTTGTTCATTTCTTGTATTGATTGAATTTACATCCGCAGAAAATTCAAATTTTGGATTTGAAAACTTCTCATCGCTTGATTCTGCGCTCGCATCAAATTCTAAAAACTCACCTGAAACAGTTGAGATTACCATATGTTTTACTTTGAATTGCACCTCTGAGTGACTATGATCTAATTTCCATTTAATTGACATAACTATTTGATTTAAAATTGAATGACAAATATACGTCACCACAATTTAAACTCAATTGATATATGTTAAGAAAATTAAACCTCAGAATGATAAAACATAAATTAACAAAATATTAATTCATTTAGTTTCATAGTTACCGAACTAAACGTACTTTTGCAACAAATTTCAACTCATGAATGAAGATAAGTTAGAATTGATCAATGATTTCTCAAATTATTTTGAAGAAATCTATAAGTTTCCTCCTTTGACGAGTAAAATATATTCTTATTTGATTTTAGATATTTCAAAAGAAGGTACAACTTTTGATGAGTTGGTTGAGGTTTTTAACGCGAGTAAAAGTTCTGTTTCTAATAGTTTGAACTTTTTGTCTCAACTCGATTATGTAGAACACTTTACGAAAATCGACAATAGAAAACGATTTTATAGAGTGGCTTCAGGAAGTATTATAGTACGTTTGAAACGTTTTGCAAGCATTCTTCGACAGGAGAAAAATTTGATCAACAAATTTAAAAATTATGTGGGTCAACAATCCGAAAGTGATGAAAAGAAAAGTTTATTGGACAACTCAGAAATTTACATCAAGTATTTGGATCATTCGATTGAAAAATTAGATGAAACTATAAAAGAATTTGAAACATTAACTGAATAATATATATAAATGTATATGAAAACAAGATTTATCATTGCAATTTCAGCTTTATATGCTTTAACTGCATGTAATGGCAAACAAGGACAGATGCCTCCTCAGGTATTAGGAATACCCGTAGTTGAGGTAGTAGAAAGAGATGTTACAGGGTTTAATGTATATCCAGCCAACATCGAAGGAAAAGTTAACAATTCAGTTCGTGCCAAAATATCTGGTTACATTCAAGAAGTTTATATTGATGAAGGACAGAAAGTAACCAAAGGTCAACCTTTATTCAGATTAGAAACCGATGTTCAATCTCAGGATGCTAATGCTGCAAGAGCTGCTATAGGAGCAGCTGAAGCTAATATCAGTGCAGCACAAGCCGCTGTAAACGCAGCTCAAGTTGAAGTAAATAAATTGATTCCTTTGGTTGAGAAAAATATTATCTCAAGTGTTCAATTGGAAACTGCCAAAGCTAATTTGCTAAGAGCTCAAGGACAATTGGAGCAAGCAAAAGCTACTCGTCAACAAGCGCAAGCAACTTTGGGTGGTGTTCAAGCCAACATCGACTTTTCGATTGTTCGCAGTCCCATCACAGGTATAGTTGGACCAATCAACTTCAGGGAAGGAAGCTTAGTAAGTCCAGCGGATCCATTACCTATCACCACAGTTTCAGAAATCAGTGAAGTTTATGCTTATTTCTCTATGAACGAAGGTGAATATTTGGATTTTATCCAAAATGCAAAAGGTGAAACACTGAAAGAGAAAATCGAAAATATAGATGAAGTTGAACTTCAATTGGCCAATGGAGCAATTTTCCCTGAAAAAGGTAAAATACAAACAGTTACTGGACAGATCGATCCTATGACTGGAAGTATTCAATTTAGAGTTGTTTTCAATAACTCAGCAGGAATTTTAAACAATGGTAACAGTGGTTTGATCAGAGTACCAGTTCAATACAACAATGCTTTGGTAATTCCTGAAAATGCTACTTTCGAAAGACAAGGTATTACTTATGTTTATAAAGTAAAAAATGATTCCGTATTTACAACGCCTATCCAATTGACTGATAGATTTGACAATATGGCTATCGTTCAATCTGGACTTGAAAAAAATGATGTGGTTGCAGCACAAGGAATTGGTAAGTTAAGAAACCAAGTTCCTATTCAACCACAAAAAACTGACTTAGACGCAATACTCGAATCTGTTAAACCTGTTATGTAATTATGCTAAAAACATTTATAGAAAGACCCGTTTTATCGACGGTAATTTCAATCATCATAGTTATATTGGGTATCTTAGGAGTTACTACACTTCCTGTTACTCAATACCCTGAAATAGCCCCTCCCACTGTACAGATAAGTGCAACTTATCCAGGAGCAAACGCTCAAACGGTATTGGAAAGTGTTATTATTCCAATTGAAGAACAAGTGAACGGTGTTGAAGACATGGATTATATCACTTCGACAGCAACCAACAACGGTACAGCATCTATCAACGTTATTTTCAAAGAAGGTGTTGATCCAGATATCGCTTCTGTAAACGTACAAAACCGTGTAGCAAGAGCCACTCCTCTATTACCCGCAGAAGTTACAAGAACTGGAGTTGTTACTCAAAAACAGCAGACCAGTGCTTTGATGTTCGTTTCTTTTTATTCAGAAAATGAGAACATCGACCGTACTTTCATCCAAAACTATATGGATATCAACATTATCCCAGAATTGAAACGTGTTAAAGGAGTTGGGGATGCCAGTACTTTTGGTCGTAGAACTTATTCGATGAGAATTTGGTTGGATCCAGTTAAAATGGCCAACTACGGTTTGGTTCCATCTGATGTTACCGCTGCTATTAACGAACAGAGCTTGGAGGCTGCAGCTGGTCAATTGGGAGAAAACAGTGGAGAAACTTTCCAATATGTTATTCGATACAGTGGAAAATATAGAACGGAAGAGCAATATGAAAATATCGTTATAAAATCTTTGGATCAAGGTAAAATCCTTTACCTAAAAGATGTAGCTAAAATCGAAATGGGAGCACAATCCTACTCGGGTACATCGATTATGAACGGTAAAGACGCAGTTGCAATGGCGGTTTATCAAACGCCTGGTTCGAACGCTCAAGAAATTATTGATGAATTGAAAGCCAAGTTTAGTGAATTGGAAAGAGATTTTCCGGAAGGCTTGAAATACAATATAGTTTTCGACACCAACGAATTCTTGGAAGCATCGATCAACAAAGTAGTTTCTACTTTAATTGAAGCTTTTATATTGGTATTCTTGGTAGTATTTATTTTCCTTCAAGATATTAGAACCACATTGATTCCGATGATCGCTGTTCCAGTATCTATTATTGGTACATTCTTTTTCCTCAGCATATTTGGTTTCTCGATTAACTTATTGACATTATTTGCTTTGGTACTTGCGATTGGTATAGTCGTCGATGACGCCATAGTCGTCGTCGAGGCCATACATGCCAAGATGGAGCAAACCGATATGGATTCTAAGGAAGCGTCTTTAAGTGCTATGAAGGAAATTGCTGGAGCTATTATTTCTATTACTTTAGTAATGGCCGCAGTATTCGTTCCTGTAACATTTATTGAAGGACCTACAGGAGTTTTCTATAAACAATTCGGTATAACACTGATAGTTGCAATTCTTATTTCAGCTGTTAACGCACTTACATTGAGTCCTGCGCTTTCTGCAATTTTCTTGAGAAGAACTAAAAAGAAAGAAAATGGTGCAACCCCAAATAATGGTAAAGCAAAACCTGAAAAGAAAGGTGGAATTTTAACGAGATTTTTCAATGCATTCAACAGAGGTTTCAATAAAGTAACTCTTAGATATACAAAAACATTCGGCTTTTTGTTAAGAAATAAATGGGTAACTTTCTTAATCCTTATTTTGTGTGGAGTTGGAGTTTTCTATGCCAATAAAACTATGCCGAGTGGATTCGTTCCAAATGAGGACCGTGGATTTATTATGGGTAATATAGAATTGCCACCAGGTGCTTCAACCGACCGTGTTTTTGCAGTTCAAGAACAATTTTATGAACAGGCTTCAAAAATACCTGGAGTACAAAACATCACTTTGGTTTCTGGTTTCAGTTTCATTTCAGGACAAGGATCAAACTTTGGTATGGCCATGATTTCTTTGGATGATTTTGAAAACAGAAAAGAAGACTATTTATCAACTGAATCCGTGATTGGGCAATTGTTCGGAATCGCTTCTCAAATGCCAGAAGCCAATATGATTTTCTTTACACCTCCAAGTATTCCTGGATTTGGTGCATCTTCTGGATTTGACTTGAAATTATTGGATAGATCCGGTGGAGATTTGAATGAATTCAGTGAAGTGACGCAAGAATTTATTGGTGAATTAATGAAAAGACCTGAAATTCAATATGCGAGTACTTCATTTAACACAGATTATGCTCAATATGAAATTGATTTGAACATTCCTCGTGCAAAACAATCCGGAATTTCAATCAGTGCTATTTTCAATGCATTGCAAGGTTATATCGGAGGAATTTATGCTGCTGACTTTACGAGATATGGTAAACAATACCGAGTGATGGTTCAAGCATTGCCAGAAGACAGAGCAACTGAGCAAGATTTACAAAAAATTTATGTAAAGACTTCAACTGGCGAAATGACTCCTATTAGTCAATTTGTTGAATTAAAAAGAGTTTATGGTCCACAGAACATTACTCGTTTCAACTTATTTACCAACGCAAATATCTCAGGTGCAAGTAATCCAGGTTATAGCTCGGGTGACGCATTGCAAGCTGTACAAGAAGTTGCTGAAGCAACTCTTTCTACGGGATACGGAATTGACTTTGCCGGACTTTCAAGAGAGGAAGTAACAGCAGGAAATCAAACCCTATTGATTTTCTTCTTGTGTGTTGTTTTTGTATATTTCTTCTTGGCAGCACAATACGAGAGTTATTTATTACCATTTGCAGTATTGTTATCTTTACCTGCTGGTATCATGGGTGCTTATTGGGCACAGAAATTAGCTGGCTTAGAAAACAACATTTATTTCCAAATTGCGCTGATCATGCTTGTCGGACTCTTGGCGAAAAACGCGATTCTAATCGTTGAGTTCGCCGTCCAAAGAAGAAGACAAGGTGAATCCATAGCTAAATCGGCTTTGAACGGAGCTAAAGCAAGGTTGAGACCTATTTTGATGACATCTTTTGCTTTCGTTTTCGGATTACTGCCTTTGGTTTTAGCGACAGGTGTTGGATATGTTGGTAACCGTTCAATTGGTACAGGTGCTGTATTTGGAGTATTGATAGGTACGATGATTGGTATTTTCAACATACCAGTATTGTACGTTGTTTTCCAATGGTTACAAGAAAAAATCAGCCCGATGAAGTTTGAAAAGAAAAATGAAAGCGTAGAATAATTTAGAAAAAAGATTTATGAAAAATAATAAATATATAATTCTTTTGGTTTCCATTTTTGCACTGCAATCATGTTTTGTAGCCAAAGATTATCAACGCCCCAATGATATTGTCAATGAACAATATTTTAGAACTGACAATATTCAACAAGATAGTTTGAGTATAGCCAACCTTTCTTGGAAAGATGTTTTCACTGACCAAACGCTTAGTCAATACATTGACCA
This sequence comes from Flavobacteriales bacterium UBA3376, assembly GCA_002359055.1. GTDB lineage: Bacteria > Bacteroidota > Bacteroidia > Flavobacteriales > Weeksellaceae > Moheibacter. The sequence continues at coordinate 11,545 of DEQC01000079.1, forward strand.
AGCCTTGGAAAACAATTTAGATGTTAGAATTGCACTTCAAAATATTGAGGTTGCTAATGCTTATCTAAAGCAAGGAAAAGCAGCTTATTTTCCAACTTTAAATGCCAATGCTTCTTATTCCTATTCGACTCCATCGCTGAATTCGATGTCAGGTCAAGCGATGACAGAGAGAGATTATTTCGATCAATACGATTTGTCGGCAAGCTTATCTTGGGAAGCTGATATTTGGGGAAAAATTAGAAGTAGCAAAAGAGCAGCTTCAGCCACTTACCTACAAACCATTGCTGCTCATCAAGCCATAAAATCCAACTTAGTAGCTGGATTGGCTTCGACTTATTACCAACTTTTAGCAATGGATGAGCAAAAGCGATTGGTGCTTGAAACCATCGCTAATAGAGAGCAAAGCTTGGAAACAATCATTGCTCTAAAAGATGCTGGAAGTGTCACTGAAGTAGCTGTTAAACAAACAGAAGCTCAACTGATCAGTGCAAAATCAATGCTATTAGACATTGAAAATAACATTAAATTATTGGAAAACACATTCAGTATTTTGTTGGGAGAAACTCCTCAAAACATCGAAAGATCTTCTTTGAGTGAACAAGAAATTAATGTTGATCTAAATATTGGAGTTCCTATTCAATTGTTGAGTAATCGACCGGATGTCATGGCTGCTGAATATGCTTTGATCAATAGTTTCGAATTGACCAATGCTGCTCGAAGTAGCTTCTATCCTTCGTTGAGATTGACAGCGAACGGTGGATTGCAAAGTTTGAATTTCGATGATTTCTTTAACACAAATTCACTCTTTGCAAGTATTGTTGGATCTTTGACTCAACCGATTTTTAACGGTCGTCAAATCAGGACTCAATATGAAGTTTCAAAAGCTCAACAAGAAGCAGCTTTACTCAACTATAAACAATCCATTTTGTTGGCAAGCAAAGATGTTTCAGATGCGCTTTATACTTATACTACCAACGAACAAAAAGCAATTCTAAAACAACTGGAATATGAAGCTTACCAAGAAGCAACTCTATATTCTGAAGAATTATTGAACTATGGTATGGCCAACTATTTAGAAGTTTTGACCGCAAGAGAAAATGCTTTGAATGCTCAGCTAAATGTAATCAACAGCAACTTTGGAAAGTTGAACGCTATTGTACAACTTTATAAAGCTGTTGGCGGTGGTTGGAGATAATTAAAATTACATATATTTTCATTTAGAAGCGGTTTGATTTTTTCAAACCGCTTTTATTATATTGCCAAAAATTTCACTCAAAAAACTATTCATTTAAATGAATTTTATATACTATACTTCGATAATTTTAATAGGTCTTTATCTACTTATTTGTCTCCTACTCTATTTATTTCAAGAAAAATTAATTTTTTATCCGACCCAATTAAAAACGAACCATACCTTTAATTTCTCAGGTAATTTCAATGAAATATTTTTTAAAACCAAAGATGGAAAATCATTGAACGCTCTTCTTTTCAAAACTGAAAAACCTAAAGGAGTAATTTTTTATCTGCATGGCAACGCTGCTTCTTTGGATCATTGGGGAAATGTAGCTGAAACTTATACTGAATTAAATTATGATGTTTTTATTTGGGATTATAGAGGTTATGGCAAAAGTGATGGGAAAATATTTAGTGAAGAGCAATTGTTGGAAGATGCTCAATTGGCTTATGATCAATTGAAAAATAGTTATTCAGAAAAAGATATCATCGTTTTGGGATATTCACTTGGTTCTGGAATAGCTGCAAATATTTCGGCCAATAATCAACCGAAATTATTGATTTTACAAACGCCTTATTATAGTTTGATCGATGTTGCGAAAAAAAGATTTCCAATCTTACCGAATTTCTTGTTTAAATATCAATTAAAAACTCATGAATTCTTAGAAAGGTGCGATTTGCCAATTGTGATTTTCCATGGAGATAATGATGAATTAATTGATTATAAATCATCTTTAAAATTGAAAGAAAAGTTCAAAAACATTCAACTAATTACCCTTGAAGGTCAAGGCCACAAAGGAGTAACTTACAATCCTAAATACAGAGCTGAATTAGCAAAACTTCTGAGTGAATTTTAAATTTTCTTATTCAAGTTAATATTTATTTCAATCTACTGATTATCATCAAATATAAGTATTCTATGGATATAAAAAAAATTGAATAGTTTAGAGAAATTGACACTCCTAACCTTGCACAGAAAGCCGACAAATAAACAGATGAGGCGGATTCTGGCTAAACTAAGAAAGTATGCAAAATGCACTTGAAATACTTTTGGTAATTACGTATCTTTGTTAGCTAAGCTGATGTTTTTTAAAGGCATTACGTCACAAAAAAACCTTAACATTCTTAATACCAGCTTAATATAAAAAATTTAAAAGAAATTGTTTTTTTGATTTTCAATCAATTATAGTTTTTATCTTGTACTAAAATAAAAAAATGATTGAAAATTTTAATTTATTTTAAGGAATATGAAAATTTATATTTCAAGCACTTACATTTGTACTTAAAAATTTTTTTTCATAACTAAACTATCTTTCAAATTGATACCCGGCTCCATCTGAAGCTAAATTACCATCAAGTAATAAATGGTTTTCATCTAAAACAACTCTCATTGTGTTTAAAAGAGTAGGATATTCTTCACTGATGATTCTTATAGTGGTTTCTCCATCCATTTCAGTAATTGTATAACTTAAATTTTCTCCTAAAAAACCTGTAGAAAAAGGATCAATAGGTTCAACTCCTTCTCTCACTGTTATTTCTAACGAACCCGACGGGGTATAGTTCCAAAGAATATCGCCTGATTCATAATTTTTATGACCAGCCATACCTAAATCTGCACGGACTAAACTCCATTCTCCAATGATTTGATTTTCTTCAACGGGAGGCGTTGGTTCATCATCATTGCTGTTGCAAGAAATATACAGAGCAGATGACAATATAATGCTGATGGTTAAAAAAATTGTTTTCATAATTAGATTTTTATTGTTTGATTAAATTTTTTGATTCTATGACCTGACCGTCACAAACTAAAGATACGGCATAATAGCCTGTTGCATATTCTGTTATATCTATGTTTAATTCATTGCTTTCAAGTCCGATTGTATAATTTCTTTGGACTCCTGTATCATTACCAATATAACCGGTAATAGAAATATAAGCCGAAGCAGGACTATTCAGGTTATAAGTGATATTGATATTGTTACTTGAGGGATTTGGCGTTATGCTTTCTAAATGATGTGGGTTCATTTTTAAATCCACTTCTGCATAATCCTTAAATCCATCTGCTTCCGCTATTACTTCTACTTTGAATTTTCTGGCAGTTTCTGCCATGGTAGTATAGTCTTTTCCGGTATAGACCAAATTTCCCTGCTCATCATACCAATTGTACACTGCATTTTCGTATATATCGTTTACCTGTAGCGTAACGTTCTGATTCTTATTAGAGGAAACTTCATTGTCTGATAAGGTAAATAAATCTCTATTTGGTTTTTCGATTAAAAACTCATTGCCTCCCATTATTTCTTGAGTTGTTGCATCTGTCTGGCTAACTTGGTAATGGAACTCAGGTTTTGAAGTAACCTCTTGTGTCAGGAAATTAAATGTTAGTGATAAAAACTGCATTTCCCCGGGTCCTAAATAAATGTTTTTTAATCTGGCGTTATCACCCGTTACTTTCAGTCTTACCGGTTGTCCCAAACTAACAGGAAGTGTTTCAATTTGTGTTTTCTGGCTTCCGCCATTTTGCCATGAGTTATATAGACCCGGACTTAACTTTATAGTGACTTCTGCTTCCTCGAAAATTTTAGTCCCCTCTTCTCTGTTTTCGGTATATAACTTAATATCAAAATTATGGGAATAATTATAAGGATTGTAAACCGCGACCGTACCCCCTGACTGATTTTCGTCATCAACTTTTATAATCGTCACGTTTTTAGAGGCTATGTTATTGTTTTGCCTTATATTATATCCAGTACTGGATGTTTCAGGCACTGCCATTGAATCTACATCAGAAACAATTCTTGCCAATAAACAAAAATGCCAGGGTTCAGGAATTCCGGGAATATTCTCGTAATCCATGGGATCGGGAATATTATCCCACTTTATCGGAATGATAATCTCCTCATTGGCATCAATCTGAGGTATGTCTATCTCCTCAATTAAATCCCCGGTAAGCACCTCATTATAGGTTCCGCCATTCCAGCTTTCAGGCCAGGAATTGGAAATATTCGCTTTTGACCAGTAAACTTTTAATTTGGCATTGGGGTCATAGAATACATCACAATTCTTATTTTTTATTCTCACATAGATATAATTGTCAAACCCTGTTTCATATTTTGGGTTCTGATGCTCTGTTTCGCCATCGTTTGTATTTCTAATCCAGATATCAGGGCTTGACCAGGTATTGGGTGAGATTTCATTGGGTTCCAACCCTAAATCATCATCAGAGTCTTTAATGACCAAATCAGGATTATCATCAACCTCACAATACAAACATGAAGACATTAAAGCATTCTGAAGAAAATCCATGGTTTCTATGGTATTACGCATCACATTTCCCTGTTCAGTTGTAAATTCTTCCATACAACTTAATGATGTATATGCCATAAAATTTTTTGTACTGGGATTATAAAGCATTGGCGGATTATTTGTGTCATAAACCGTCCCATAAAGATTCCAGGCACAAGAATTATTTTGCACATTAAAATCTAAATTTGGATCTGCCGGTGTATCTAAAATATAATCACCACAAATATTAGAATTAGATCCATCAGCAAACTCTGCACAAGCAGTTGGATCATTGCCTGTTTCCCCAGGGTGATCAAAAGTTCCATGATGGGTATGCCATAAACCAAGTATATGTCCCATTTCATGAGAAATTACATGAGAAGTCGTTACAGATTGTCCTAAAATCTTTCCGGCTAAGAGTAATTCTCCTGATGTTGCAATACCATTTGCTTGACCAAACCCCCACATATTATTATCGCTGAATAAATAAATAAATATCAATTCCATCTGAATGATTATTGATATTAAATATAGATTGTTCTCCAGGTTGAACAAATTCAATAACTGGACCTGACTCTTCATTAGGCATAAAATCAATATATCCATCCCAGAAAAAAGAAATATTATGAGGTGCAAAGTCTTCGCTCAGAATTTGAAATGCCTGTTCTACAGTTTGCTGGGTTTGGTCGCCTACGCCACTTGAGGTTTGAATGACGTGAAAGTAAACCTTCAAACAATAATGATTTAAATTGAAAGGCATTTCTGAAATAATTGGTCTTTTTTCAATTTGCCTCATGGTTGCAGGCGTGCTGCAATAGGATTGGGCATTCAAAAAGGTCAATGTGAGTATGAATGATAATATTAAAAATACACTCCCTGCGTTAAAGAATAAATTATTGGTTTTCATACAAATAGAGGTTTTTGAATTTAACAATTCCTTAAAATTAACTTAAATTCCTGGAACAAAAAAGCATATCATGATTTTTGTCATTACGGAAGTCGTCAATCGTTTGCCAGACTCTTCGAGGGTTTTAAACCTTTCCAAAGTTCCAAACTTTTATAAAATTTTATGAAATTTCCATTTTTAATATTTTTAAAACTAAGTACACAACAAAAATTTTAAACAATTAATCTATATAATTACAATTTGACATAAACACTCTTGACAAGTAATCCAATCCGTATTTAAAAATACTTATTGCACTGTTGCCATGTTTTTTGATTTTAATGGGTTTGATTTCTGAATCAATAAAATCATCGATTATATAACACCAAACAAGAGCAATCATTACCAATTGACACTCCTAACCTTGCACAGAAAGCCGACAAATAAACAGATGAGGCGGATTCTGGCTAAACTAAGAAAGTATGCAAAATGAACTTGAAATACTGTTGGTAATTGCGTATCTTTGTTAGCTAAGCTGATGTTTTTTAAAGGCATTACGTCACAAAAAAACCTTAACATTCTTAATACCAGCTTAATATAAAAAATTTAAAAGAAATTGTTTTTTTTGATTTTCAATCAATTATAGTTTTTATCTTGTACTAAAATAAAACTAATTAATATGAAGAAAAGTATTTTTATAATGACCATTATGGTCGGATTTGGATTGGTTAGTTGTTCTGAAAAAACAACTGAAGAAAGTATAATTCCTGAAAATGTAGAAGTGCACGATGATCATCATGGTGAAATTGACTTCACTGAAGGTTTGGTCTTGGATAACGGAAATAAATGGTTGATCAACGATGAAATGAGACCTCATTTAGTAGATGCTGAAAATGCTCTCAAAACATTTATAGAAGAAGGCTCTGATGAATATAATCAATTGGGAGTTGAATTAGAAAAACACAATGCTGATTTGATTACAAGCTGTACCATGGAAGGAAAAGGTCATGATGAGTTGCACAAATGGCTACATCATCATATAGAATTGATAGAAGATTTGAAAAATGCTCCAAATGATGAAGAAGGTCAAAATGCTGTCAATAGTTTAGTGGATTCTTTCCAAGAATTCCATGAATATTTCAATTAAAAAATTGAATTAGAAATTCAAAAATGTCTCATTTCGACCATGAGGCATTTTTTATGTTTGATTATTTTTTGATAATTTTCTTCGAGAATTGATTGTCCAAAATCAAAATATAAACTCCTTTCGGCAGTTGGCTGAATTCAATTCGATTGTTTTTAGTTTTCTCACTTCTAATCAATTTTCCATTGATGTCGAATAAAGAATATTCTAAATCTTTTTGAGAATGAATATTTAGAAAATCATGGACTGGATTTGGATAAACCAAAATTGATTCACCTTCTTCAATTACAAATTCCTCAGTATTTAGCAAATCACTTCTGTCGGCAACATATCTCGGAACATCTTTAGAACAACGGACATTCATAGCAGCTTGCGGATAAACTCCTGTAGCAGTTCGCATATAACTCTCTTTGTTGAATTGCATTCCCAAAGCATAACCTGTCATATAATCGCTCATTGCAGCTGTCCAAACACCTGTTGTTTCAGAAATTTCCATTCCTCCCAATTCTCCTCTAATTCCAGTTTTAGGAAAATTACCGATTGCATATTGATTGGAATTAAATATCCAACCAGCGTTTTTTGAATTTACTTTTACCACTCCTCCTCCGTAGGAAGTTGAAATACTATAATAATCTCTCTGATCAACTCCATCGGCACCATTGTTTCCAAAATACCAAGGTGAAGTTCCCTTACCTGAAGTCCTCAACAAAACCCATGAAACATCTGGAACTCTCCAACCTTCAGGACATGGATCGAAAGGTGATTTCTCAGTGGCATGCCCCCAACGATTCGCCAAAAGATGACGATCACCATTTGAACCCACTGAATTTGAAATCCAATCACGGATTTCTACATAATTAATTTCATTAGGCGCCGTATAACTTTCGCCTGTACCCGAATGATACAAGAAGTTCAAAGGATTTTCAACCGCATATTTTAAAACCTTGGTCGCCTTTGAAAATTTATCATCTGAACCATTGACTCCAGCGGCATTCGAATAAATCGAATATTCTTCGGTGTAAAATGAATCGTAATCATTGGATGTAATGGTTTGATAAAATACTTTTCCATTTGCATCCACCTCAATTCCTTTGTAAATTTCATACGAATCATCAGTACCAACGAAAGTGAAATTTGGAATAGGATCTTTTCTACCCCATTGGTAATGGAGTCCACCCGATTTTTTTATCAATTCTTTTTCCGTTGCATTGGGTGAATTCAAATTTGAAACATTTGGAAAACTTTCGATGGCTCCTAAATTTCTATCCATAAATTCTGTAGTTAAAGGTGGATATTTACTTTTGGTCGCATTGATGATATGAAATTCAGCATCTATAATATCTTCAGTGGTATGAGTGATGGTTTGAATTTCAGAATTAGGTACCCAAATATGCCAACTCCAATAAGCTGGATTTTGCAAACTGCCATTGTGCAATGAAACTACGGCGTTACCCGTTTGACCTTCGTTGAATTCCACTCTAATTTTTGAGTCTTTTGGATCAGCTGATGG
>DEQC01000079.1:19688-23789 GCA_002359055.1 Flavobacteriales bacterium UBA3376
GGTAGCATATCGCCATTTTCAGATAAAATCTGATTATAAACCGAAAAAGCTTTGTTGACAGGAATTTCTAATGCTTGACTTAAATCTTCTATCAAATAACTGTTGGGATTGTTTAAACCATTTTTATAAACAACATATTCAGGGGTACTTATATACTGCGTTCTAAAAACACCTATATAATCTTCGTTTGGATCTTTTATACATCTCACATTGAGACCTGCTGAAGAATTCTCAACTTCATTGATTCTAAATCTATATCTACCGATGCCATCGTCTTCCTGATCCGCATCGGCTATGAAATAAACAAATCTTGGGTTGGAACTACCAAAAGTCGCAGACCACAAACCACCGTCAGCTCCTTCATCTTGATAAATCGCATGTGTATAATCGGAATATAAAGGATATAAAACAAATCGCCCACTCACAGGAATCAATCCTAAATTTCTTCCATCGACCTTAGAAAAGTCAAATCCTAATTTTGGATAAATTTTTAGATTTTCAAACGAAGGATTTTCTACAAAAGAATAAATATTGCTCAATGGTTTTCCATTATTGATGTTAGGGTCCAAATAAAATCCATTTTGAGTACTCCAAGCATTGTAATTATCATCATTACCACCTCCTCCTCTTCCATAGGGCGATAAATTATTATTTACAGCTTCTCGGCCATAATTAGAAATTACTCTCCATCCTCCTGGACATGGATCATAAACCGACTTTAACTCATAAGATTTACTATCGCTCGAAATATCAGGATTTGAACTGTTGGCATTGGATTTTCCACCTTTAAAATTATCGGCCCATAAATCCCATGCATGCTCGGGTTGATCGGTTTGTTTGAAACTCGATGAAAACCAGGTTTGAGAAGTTTTACCTATGATAAAATCCGATGGATTTTTTATTGAATATTTAATGTTATCTAATTCATTGTCATAAGGTCTAATCACCATATTATAATGACTTCCTTGAACTGAATTTACATCTTCATCGACTATATTTCCAACCAATCCAGTCAATTCATAATAACTCCTGTCTTTGTGCAGCAATGGAGGAAATGGATCTTTTCTTCCCCATTGAAAAAAAAGTCCAGAAGATTTATTCCAATCGTTTCCTAAAAATTCAGCATTGACAGCACCCAAATTTCTATCCATATACAAAGGATCAAATCGTATTTCATCTAAATCCGTTTCAAAACCTTTAGAATATTCAATTCCATTGGTAGGATCATCTGTTACCCAAACATGCCATGTCCAATAAATTGGATCTGAGGCATCTCCATTAGGTCCCACATGAAATGAAATCAAAGCATTTCCTTTGCCTTTACCCGAATCAATTGCAACATTGATATTTGCACTTTCATTTGTACCTGAAATCTCCACTTGACGAATCAAACCTGGAACATCTTCCCAATAAACATAAGCTGATTGCACACCATTGGGTATCGGTTGATTCGGAAAACCATTGGCATCATTCCAAGCGTGATAAGCCTTAATTACAGGTATTTGTAAACCTCCGTACCGATATACCTCTGCATAATTTATATCGTAAATATAGGAATTAGGCGCACGTTTATAATCTTGCGCAATTGAAAATTTAAATACCAAAAGTATTAAAATCATTAAAACCCCTCGAACCATAAAAAAACCAATTAATATGAAATTTCCTTAAATCAATAAGATTTCATAGGTTTTTAAGTGGTTAGAATGGTCAATAAATTGATTAGTTTTTGGGATTAGGTAGTTGTAATTAATGACTCCATTCAAACATCGTCTGTGAACGAAGCTTATAAATTGAAGTTTAATCAATTACAACAAATTTATAAAAACATTTTTTGATTATAATTAAAATCTCGGATTTCTTTTAAAATTTCTTCAAAAATCTCTTCAACTGATTGAATTTCATCAATTAAGGAAGACACTTGTCCTATTTCCAATTCTCCTTTTTCTAAATCGCCTTCAAACATTCCTTTTTTGGCTCTTGCTCTACCTAAAAGTTCAATCAACTCTTCTTTGGTCGCACAGTTTTCATAAGCTTTTTGAACTTCTTCATAAAACTGATTTTTGATCAATCGCACAGGTGCCAATTCCTTTAAAGTTAAAACCGTATCACCTTCTTGTGCTTTCACAATTTCATTTTTAAATAATTCATGAGCCGAAGACTCAAAGCTCGCTGCGAATCGAGAACCCATTTGTACTCCATCGGCTCCCAAAGTCATAGCTGCTAAAATCTGTCGACCAGTTGCAATTCCACCCGCTGCTATCAATGGAATACTGATTTTCCTTCTAACATTTGGAATCAGACAAAATGTCGTAGTCTCTTCTCTGCCATTATGTCCACCCGCTTCAAATCCTTCAGCTACCACTGCATCAACTCCAGCTTCTTCGGCTTTTAGAGCAAATTTAACACTGCTGACTACATGAACAACGGTAATTCCTTCTTTTTTAAGTATTTCAGTCCAAGTTTTTGGATTTCCTGCAGAAGTAAAAACAACAGGAACTTTATGTTTTAAAATGGTTTCAATATGGGATTCAATGTCTGGATAAAGCATGGGTAAATTCACACCAAAAGGTTTATCAGTGGCTTGTTTACATTTGATGATGTGTTCGTTCAAAACATCGGGATACATACTTCCAGCTCCTAAAAGGCCTAAACCACCTTGATTACTCACTGCTGAAGCCAATTTCCATCCACTGTTCCAAATCATTCCACCTTGAACGATTGGATATTTGATTTTAAGTAAATTAGTTATTTTATTTGTCATATTTTTCGATACATTTGCCAAAAATATAAAAATTAGATCAATATTCCTGACAGTTTGGTTTTTGGCAAATTATTTGATTCGCAACTGCAATAATGTAAAGAATTAGTTTTTATATTAAAAAAATATAATTAACTTAAATTGTTAAAAGTATAAAGATATGTATTGGACATTAGAATTAGCATCTTATTTGAGTGATGCACCTTGGCCTGCAACAAAGGATGAATTAATTGATTATGCAATTCGTACAGGTGCTCCTTTAGAAGTAGTTGAAAACCTTCAAGCAATTGAAGATGAAGGAGATTCTTATGAGAGCATTGAAGAGATCTGGGCAGATTATCCAACTGACGAGGATTTCTTGTGGAATGAAGATGAGTATTAAACCATAACTAAGCCCAATATTTATGGGCTTTTTTATTAAAAAATATAAGGGATAACCTTTTCAATGAACTATATTTACCGATTGATTTTATACAAGAGTAAAGTCATTGAAGAAAAAATCAAATTATGAGCAGCATTATTGAAAAAATATTAAAAGGTTTTTTAGGAGACAAAAACAAAAAAGACGTAAAAGAATTACAAAAATATGCCGACAGAGCACTTGAGGCTGAGAAAACTATAGAGACTCTTTCAGATGATGAGTTAAGAGCAAAAACTGTTGAATTCAAAGAGAAATTGGCCGAAGCAACCAAATCTCAAATGCAAGAGATCGAAGAGTTAAAAAGAAAGGCTAATGAAATTGAAAATGTTGACGAGAAAGAGGATATCTACAACAAAATAGATGAAATCAATAAAGCTGCTTATGAAATAGAAGAAAAAATTCTCGATGAAATTCTTCCTGAAGCATTCGCTGTAGTTAAAGAAACTGCAAAAAGATTTTCGAAAAACCCTGAGATTAAAGTGATCGCATCTCCTTTTGATCGCGAACTTTCAGCGACTAAAAACTATGTAGAATTGGTCGATGAAACTCATGCGGTTTGGAAAAACTCATGGGATGCTGCAGGTAAAGAAGTGATTTGGGACATGGTACATTATGATGTACAGTTGATTGGTGGTACAACACTTCACCAAGGTAAAATTGCTGAGATGCAAACGGGTGAAGGTAAAACTTTGGTTGCTACCCTACCGATTTATTTAAATGCCTTAACCGGTCGTGGCGTTCACTTAATTACGGTGAACGATTATTTGGCAAGACGTGACTCCGCTTGGATGGCACCTATTTTTGAATTCCATGGTTTAAGCGTTGATTGTATCGATAATCATCAACCGAATTCAGAAGCAAGAAAAAAAGCTTATCAATCCGATATCGTTTATGGAACCAACAATGAATTTGGTTTTGACTA
>DEQC01000052.1 GCA_002359055.1 Flavobacteriales bacterium UBA3376
GCAGTTTCAGTTCCTTGGTACATATTGGTTCATAAAAGAACTGATGGCGCATTTACTCAAGGATTCTTCATCGACCATAACATCAATCGATTTGGTAGTGAAATGGAAGGTCATGGAGGTCTGCCTTTTGTGACTTGGGCTTTTGTATTGTTGGGATTGTTGCCGTTTTCATTTTATATTGTTCAAGGATTTATACATTCATGGAAAACAAGAAAAACCAATGATTTTATATTGTTTTCATTCATAGTTTCGGCAGTTTTTGTCGTTTTCTTTAGTATTTCCAATACGAAATTGCCCAATTATCCCATGCCGAGTTATCCTTTTATGGGAGTTTTAATAGCTATTTATTTGGGTTTAATTTTGGATCGAACGATTGCAATTAAGTCTTATAAAATCAGTTTATGGTTGATTCTGATCATTACTTTGGCTATGCCAATCGCTGGATATATCGCTTTGGCAATGGTTGAAACTCAATTGTTCGACGCTCGATTTTCAAGTGTTTGCTTGGCGATTTTATCGATAGGTTCTATTTTATCCATGATATTTTTAAAGCGAAAACAATTGTCTAAAAGCATCATAGCTTTAGGAATTTGTTCGATGTTGTTAACAATAACAATGTTTCAATTTGTTTATCCGACTTTGACCGATGAAAGTCCATTGGTAAAAGCGAAAGAAATTATGAATGCCGATAGAGAAACAATTTTATACAAAGGATACGATCCTGCTTTTTTGTTTAATTTTGAAAGAGAATTTCCATATGCAACCACCAAAGCTGAAGTCATGGAATTTTTAAATAAATATCCAGAGGCTTTGGTCATCACCAAAGATAAATTTCATGCATCGGACTGGAGAGAAAATGAAACCGAAGTGTTGTTGGAGCAAAAAGCATTGTTTGAAAACTATACCATAGTTATTTTTAAATTAAAATGATGAATCAAAAAGTAATCGTAATCACGGGAAGTTCTTCTGGAATTGGAGAAGTATTGGCCAACTATTTTGTCAAAAAAGGACATATAGTTTACGGTCTTTCTCGAACTTCAAAAGACAATTCTCAATTCAATCATATACCAACGGATGTTACTAATAAGCAAAATGTGATGAGCTCAATTCAGCAAGTCATCAATGAATCGAAGCGAATCGATGTGTTGATCAACAATGCTGGAATTGGTATGTTAGGTGCAATTGAAGATGTTTCTAAAGAAGATTTTGATAAATTGATCAACGTCAATGTTTATGGAGTGATTTACACCATGCAAGCGGTTTTGCCGTTGATGAGACAACAGAAGTTTGGACATATACTCAATGTTTCTTCCATTGCGAGCAATCACGGCTTGCCTTTCAGAGGATTTTATTCGGCTTCAAAATCTGTGGTCGATAGAATCACCGAATCGGTTCGATTGGAAAATCTGGGAACTTCAATAGAGATTGCGACTTTGAATTTTGGAGATATTCAAACTCCTATTGCAGAAAGCCGTATCCAAAGTACGATTTCGAGGTTTTATAAGGATAAATACGAAAAGTTAATTCCGATAATCGACGAAGAAGTTGCCAAAGGAGTTTTGCCAGAAAAGTTGATTCCAACGATTGAAAAATTGATACATAAAAAGAATTTAAAGCCACATTACCACATCGGTAAACCACTTCAAAAATTTTCAATTACTTTAAAAAGAATTTTAGGTCAACGATTATTTGAAAAAATGTTGGCTCGATATTCAAATTTATAGAGAAGTGTGAATGTTTAGGGTTATCCCTTAGATTTTAGTCATGGTTTTGTAACAATTTTACCAGAATAGTATTTGTTCAAAAGAAAACATTGCAAATGCTTATTTAATAGGGTAGAAGAGCATTTTTCATAAATATTTAATTTAACATAAGAAAATGTTAAAGTTCGTATGTAAATACTTTTATATTTGTGAGTTGACATTTTACTACTTGACCATGAAACAATTAAGATTTATTATTTATTTCCTTATAGTCACTCTTGCGATATCCTCTTGTGAACGTGAAACTACTGAGGTTGAAGTTAGCCCTGAGTTATGTGGGGAATACATCAATTTAGAAGATTTTAGCTGGTTGGCTCATCCGAAAAATTATCGAGAAGATTATGACAACTATCGAGAAAAGTTCAAAGAACATTTTGACCGTAGTATGAACAATAAGAATTATGAAGATGCGGCGAACTATTTGGTGATTTATGGAATGGTTGTTACTGGAATGTCCGAATACGATAGTTTGTATTTGGAGGAAACGCTTCAGTTTTATGAAGATTATGAATCTGAAATTTCATTGGAAGCACAAAGTAACTTGGCGCATTATTTAGGAACGATTTACCACAGAATAGCAGATATAGAGAAGAGTTCTTATTGGCATGAAAAGTGTGTCGAGCCTGAACCGGAGAGCATTACACACAAACAAATTCAAGGATTTTCACATTTTTCTATTGCTCAAAATTATTTAGGATCCAGAGATTTGGTTTCGGCTGAGAAGCATTTAGTCGCTGCTTTAGAGGTTTTTGAAGAGGTTGGAGATTATCTGAATCAAGGAACTGTTTATTTGTTGATGCACAATTTATATGTTCAAAACAATGCTTATGACGAAGCTAAAAAGATTTTGGACAAAGGATTGAAAATTTTGGAAAGGGAAGGAAATCAATCTTTGATTTTCTCTGCACACACATTTTATGTTCATTTTTATATCGAGCAAGGGGATACCATTAACACCATCAAACAAATCGATAAGTTGAATAATTTTTATAAAACTTCTACAAGGAAAAACGATTATCACGATGGATTTTTGGAGCAATTGATTGCATTTAAACACATTGCTGAAAAAGACAAAGACAGTGCGACTTATTTTTTGCATTCGGCCAATGAAATTGCTGAAAGAACTTCCAATCCGGATTTGAAAGTTAGAGTGTTTTTTCAGAAACTTTTGTATTCGAACATTTTCAATGAGCCTTTAGAAGATATCCAAGAAGCAGAGGAGTTTTATGAGATGCTTTCAGAAAATAAGGAAGACAATAGGCAATGGTTGTATCAAATTGCTGAGCCTTTGTTCAATTATTATCAAAGGGAAGGAAATTATGAAAAGGCCAATGAATATGCGTTGTTTCTGGCGAATGAAGGTCATAGGAAAGCCGAAGATCAATCCAAAGGTCGATTGTTTGAATTGGAAAGGAAATTTGAAACAGAACGGAAAGAAAACACGATTTTACTTCAAGAAAAAGAATTGGAGCGGAAAAACCAAACCATTATTTATTTGATTGTAGGAATTGTTTTCATCATTTTGATCTTCTTGATTTTATTTGTTTGGACAAAAAATAAAAATGTGATCAAAGAGAGGAATTTAGCTGAAAATTTCGCTTCACAATTGTTGCAAAAGACTGAAATTGAAAGAAAAAGAATTGCTTCAGATTTGCATGATAGTGTGAGTAATGAGTTGGTGAATTTAAGGCACGCCATCGAAAGTGATAATAATAATTTGAAAAATAAAATCGATTTCATCTTAGAAGAAGTTCGAAATATCAGTCGAAATATTAGTCCAATAATGTTCGATAAAATTGGGTTGAAAAAGAGCATCGATCAGTTGATGGATCGCGTTCAGAATCAACATGGATTATTTGTTACTTCAGAAGTCAATTATTCAGGAAGTTTAGACACAGATAGGGAATTGCAATTGTATAGAATCATACAAGAAGCAATCACCAATATAATCAAGCATGCAGATGCTGTGGCGGCAAAGATTACTATAGCCGAAGACGATCGAGCGATTCATGTAGAAATCAAGGACAATGGAAAAGGATTTGACGTTGATAAAATGCTTGAAAAGGGCAATTGCTTTGGGTTGTTGAATATCACTGAAAGAGCTAAATATTTAAATGGAGTTGTGAACTTTCAATCGGATAGCAATGGAACCATAATTAAAATAGAAATTAAAAAATGATAAAATATGCACTTTGTAATTGCAGATGACCATCCACTTTCGCTTTTGGGAACTCAGGTTCTTATAGAAAGTTTAGGGTATGTTGTGTTGGAAGTATGTAAAGATGGAGAAATGGCATGGAATTCTATCAAGCGACTAAAACCTGATTTTGTGATACTTGATATTTCGATGCCGAAGTTGAATGGATTGGAAATATCTGAGAAAATAAGAGTCCACCAATTGTCCACAAAAATTATTTTATTGACTTCTCATAAAGAAAAAAGTGTTTTCGATTATGCGAAAGAATTGGATGTAAATGCTTATTTGCTCAAACAATATGCTTTGGAAGAACTTAAGAATTGCATCAAACATTTGCTTACAAACGATTATTATCAGAGCCCAAGAATAAAATTTGATTTGGAAGAAGATATTAATTACAAAAAAAACAAAGTGCTCAGTCAACTGAGCTTTTCAGAAAGAAAGGTGTTTGAATTAATCATCGAACAGAAAACGACCAAAGAAATTGCGAATCTTTTGTTTTTGTCTGAGAAAACGATTGAAACCCATCGCTCAGCCATCATTCGAAAATTAGGAATTGAATCCGAAAGAAATGCCTTGCTGAAATATGCAGCTCAATTTAAAAACAGTCTCGACAGAAATGATTTATAAAGCGAAAAAAAGAAGCCGTCTCATTTTAAAAATTGAGGCGGTTTTTTTGATTAAGATTTTCTTCAGTAAAATTTGACTTGATTTGTAAAAAAAACATAATAAAAGAGTATTTTCCACTTTTATGCACTTAATTTCTTCAGATTATGTGCTAAAGCGTGCAATCCAAACTC
>DEQC01000053.1 GCA_002359055.1 Flavobacteriales bacterium UBA3376
TTTGATCTTCTGCTATGTTTAATGTTTCTAAAATCCTATGCCAAAATCTTTTAGGAAATGAAAATGGATTGTATTTGTAAATTGAATTTTTCGAATGACTTAGTTTCAATTCATTCATGAAATCTATACAATCGTCAAATTGCTGATGTATAAAATTTACTTCAATTTCAAAATCATAATTCAAACGATTCAACTCTAATGCTCCCCAAGCCGATAATTTCAGCACCCCTGGTCCACTCAATCCCCAATGTGTGATCAACAATGGTCCATCCGAATTTAATTTGATGGAAGGAATGGAAACTTCTACCCAATCGAAACTGATTCCCATCAGTCCTTCAATTCTTTTGTCTTTGATGTTGAAAGTAAATAAAGAGGGTACTGGACGAATGATCGTATGTCCTAAATTTTTGATGATTTCCATCGATTTGACACTACTGCCTGGAGCGAAAACCACAGTTTCAAATTCGTAAATGGAATTTTTGGTGTGAATTTCATAATGATTTTCCTTTCTAAGAATCTTTTGAACGACCTCGTTATAATTGATAGTTACTTTGTTTTTTTCAACTTCATTCATCAAACATTCAATTATGCTCATGGATGAATTTGATACGGGAAAAATTCTATTGTCATCTTCGATTTTAAGAGGAACTTCTCTGCTTTCAAACCATTCCATAGTATCGCCAGGTTGGAATTGATGAAAAACACTTCTCAATTCTTTCTTTCCTCGAGGATAAAATTCTACCAATTCTTTTGGGTCAAAACAAGCATGTGTCACATTGCAACGACCACCACCCGATATTTTGACTTTCTGCAAAGGAGAAGACGCTTGCTCAAAAATTACTGTTTGAGCGCCCAGTTCTTTACCTAAATTGGCAGCTGTAAAAAATCCAGCAGCTCCTCCACCTATGATGGCGATTTTTTTCATCGATGATAAATTTGATTGAGCCAAATGTAATAAAGTTTGTCAATTGAGTCTGTAAATCAACTCTATTTTCGAACAATCTAGGACTTTCGTTCATCAACTTAAATTTGGGTTTACTATCTTTGCAAAAAATTTTGGTATGCAAATTTTAGATGGAGTTAAACTCGCTCGAGAAATAAAAGAAGAAATTAAGCAAGATGTTGAAGCTGCAGTTAAAAATGGACAAAGAAAACCACATTTGGCAGCAGTTTTAGTTGGAAGCGATGGTGCCAGCCAAACTTATGTTAACAATAAAATCAAAGATTGTGAGCAAGTAGGATTCAAATCATCTTTGATCAAGCTACCAAACACTGTTTCTCAAACTGAACTTTTAGAAACCATCGAAAAGTTAAACACTCAAAAAGACTTGGATGGATTCATTGTTCAATTGCCTTTGCCAAAACAAATTGACCAAGAAAAAGTAATCGAAGCAATTAACCCTAAAAGAGATGTGGATGGTTTCCATCCTGAGAATTTCGGGAAAATGGCTTTGGATATGAGTACTTTTTTACCAGCAACTCCCTTTGGAATTTTAGAAATGTTGGATCGATATGAAATTCCAACCAAAGGTAAACATGCAGTAATCATCGGTAGAAGTAGAATTGTTGGTCGTCCGATGAGTATTTTGATGGGAAGAAAAGATTTTCCTGGAAACTCTACAGTTACTTTGACCCATAGTAATACTGAAAATTTAGAAGAATTTACCAAACAAGCCGACATTGTAATCACTGCTTTGGGTGTGCCGAATTTCTTAAAAGCGAATATGATCAAAGAAGGAGCAGTTGTGATAGATGTTGGAATTACTCGTGTCGATGATGATTCTGAAAAGGGTTATCAATTGGTCGGTGATGTGGATTTTGAAGATGTGAAGGAGAAAGCTTCTTGGATTACTCCTGTGCCAGGTGGTGTAGGTCCTATGACAAGAGCTATGCTTTTAAAAAATACTTTGTTGGCGTATAAGAACAATATGAGGTGATAAACATTCAATCGTTAAATGAGCAAGAAAGAACTTTGGTTAAAGAAGGAAAACTACTTCCGGTGATGGAACATTTCTATACTTTACAAGGCGAAGGTGCTCATACTGGAAAAGCTGCGTATTTCATTCGTTTAGGCGGATGTGATGTGGGATGTCATTGGTGCGATGTGAAAGACAGTTGGGATGCAGAAAAACATCCATTGACCGATATGGATGAACTGGCGAAAATTGCTACAGAAACCTGTGAAACCATCGTAATAACTGGAGGTGAACCAAGTATGTGGAATTTAGAATATTTGACTTCGAAATTGAAAGCCTATGGCGCAAATATTCATGTGGAGACTTCTGGTGCCTATTCGCTCACTGGAACTTTGGATTGGGTAACACTTTCACCAAAAAAGTTGGCAGAACCTCAAGCAGATGTCATCGAAAAAGCTGATGAATTGAAATGTATTATTTACAATCACCACGATTTTAAATTCGCTGAAAAATTTGCTGAAAAAGTCAATCCAAATTGTAAACTTTACCTACAAGTTGAATGGAGCAAAAGAGATGAAATGACAGAAAGTTTGATCGATTATGTCAAACAAAATCCAAAATGGCAAGTTTCCGTTCAAACGCATAAATATTTAGATATTCCTTAAACTGATATTTAATAGGTGCTAAAGGAAAAATTTAACACACGCTTTTTTTATATTTGTAGTTGAACATTTATCAAATTTAAAATGTCAGACATTAAAGTTACTATAATTGATCGAGAAGGAGTTTCGCATGAAGTTGATGCACCAACAGATATGTCAATGAACATGATGGAACTCGTCAGAGTTTATGAACTTGCCGAAGAAGGAACTTTTGGAATATGTGGTGGAATGGCTATGTGTGCTTCTTGTCAGTGTTATGTAGAATCTGAAAATGTGGAATTGCCGGAAATGGGTGATGAAGAAGAAGCCATGCTGTCAGAAGCTTTCCATGTAAAAGAAAATAGCAGACTGAGCTGTCAAATTTCAATTGAAGAAAATGTCGAAGGATTGATTTTAAGAATAGCTCCAGAAAGTTAATTCAATACGCTCGTAAACTTTATTGTTTTCATAAACCATCTTTTTCTGTATCTTTACGAGCTATGAATCCAGATGATAAAAGATTATTTCTATTAGACGCTTATGCGCTAATTTTTCGCGGCTATTATGCCTTTATAAAAAATCCAAGAATCAATTCCAAAGGAATGAATACATCCGCCATTATGGGATTTGTAAATTCCTTATTGGACGTAATCAATCGAGAGAAACCATCGCATATGGCAGTGGTTTTTGATGTTGGAAAAGCCACGGTTAGAACTGATTATTTCCCAGAATATAAAGCCCAACGTGAGGAAACTCCAGAAGCTATTAGATTGGCAGTGCCTTATATTCAAGACATTCTTCGAGCCATGTGTATTCCGATTATGTTTGCAGAAGGTTATGAAGCAGACGATGTGATTGGAACTTTGGCAAAACAAGCCGAAAAAGAAGGATACACTACCTATATGGTCACTTCCGATAAAGATTTTGCTCAATTGGTTTCGGACAATATCAAAATGTATAGACCATCGGCATTTGGAAGAGGAATAGAAATTTGGGGTGTGGATGAAGTCAAAGAAAAGTTCGGGGTCGAAAGACCTGAACAAGTCATCGACTATTTAGGAATGATGGGCGATAGTGTGGACAATATTCCAGGTTTGCCAGGTGTGGGTGAAAAAAGAGCCAAAACATTCTTGAAAGAATTTGGAACGCTCGAAAATTTGTTAGAAAATACAGATCAACTCAAAGGAAAATTAAAAGAAAATATTGAAAACAATAAAGAATTGGGTTTACTGTCGAAAAAGTTAGCAACTATTCTACTCGATGCTCCAGTACAATTTTCAGGTCAAGAGTTTGAAATCTGTGAACCCGATATAGAAAAAGTGCAAGAAATTTTCAATGAACTTGAATTTAGAAGAATGTTGGATAATTTCTACCAAGCATTTAATCTAAATATAAGTTCGGCCAAAAAGATGGAGACTATAGCAGAAAAAGCCATTCAAGCTTCCCTCTTTGGTGAAGATGATTTGAATAACAATGATGCTGAAGAATTGGATTCTTTTTTTACAGATTTGAGTTCTTATAATCACTTGTACCAATTGGTGGATGGGAAAGTTGGACAAAAACTTTTGTTGGATAAATTGTTGAAACAAACTGAAGTTGCTTTCGATACAGAAACCAATAGCTTAGATGCATTATCGGCCGATTTGGTTGGAATTTCTTTTAGTTTTGAAGCTGGTAAAGGTTATTATGTACCTTTCCCTAAAGATTTTGAAGAAGCAAAAAATTTGGTCCAATTTTTCATGCCATTCTTTGAATCTGAAGAAATCTTGAAAATTGGTCACAACCTAAAATACGATTATAAAGTTCTTTATAAATATGGTGTTCGACCCAAAGGTCAAATTTTTGACACCATGATCGCTCATTATTTGTTAAATCCAGACCAGCGTCATAGCATGGATACTTTGGCAGAAACACTAATGAGATATAAACCTTTGGCAATAGAATCTCTGATCGGAAAAAAAGGAAAAAATCAAAAGACTTTTGATCAACTCGATTTAGAAGTTCAAAAAGAATATGCAGTCGAGGATGCTGATATTACCCTTCGATTGAAACATATATTAGAACCTCAATTGCCTGCGGTAAAAGCCGATAAACTCTTAAAAGAAATAGAAATGCCACTGATGGGCGTGCTGACTGAAATGGAAGTTGAAGGGATAAGAGTTGATGCTGAAGTTCTGAAAGAACAATCTGAAAAAATATCCAAAGAAATTCAATCGATTGAAAAGAAAATTTATGAATATTCTGGTGAAGAATTCAATCTAAATTCTCCTAAACAATTAGGTGAAATTCTTTTTGATAAATTAAAATTAGATCCAAAAGCTAAAAAAACTAAAACGGGACAATACAAAACGGGCGAAGAGATTTTAGTCAAATTAAAAGATCGACATGAAATCATCGAGAAAATTTTGGATTATAGACAACTCCAAAAGTTGAGTTCTACTTATGTCGATGCTTTGCCAAAAGAAATTAATCCAGAAACTGGAAGAATTCATACCACTTTTGTTCAAACCACTGCCGCTACTGGAAGATTGGCTTCGACCAATCCGAATTTGCAGAATATTCCGATTCGCTCTGAACAAGGAAGACAAATCAGAAAAGCTTTCGTCGCTCGTGATCAAAATCACGTGCTTATGTCAGCCGACTATTCTCAAATTGAATTAAGAGTTATCGCTGAATTGAGCCAAGATCCTAAGATGTTAGAATCCTTTAAAAAGGGAGAGGATATTCACCGAGCAACAGCAGCAAGAGTTTTTAATGTTACACAAGAAGAAGTTACAAGAGAGCAAAGAGATCAAGCGAAAACAGTAAATTTCGGAATTATATATGGCGTTTCTGCTTTTGGTTTGGCAGAGCAAACGGGTTTGAGTAGATCTGAAGCGAGACAACTGATCGATACTTATTATGAAACTTACCCCGTTTTGAAAAATTATATCGAAAACCAAATACATTTGGCACGCGAACAAGGTTTTGTTGAAACGATTTTGGGAAGAAGACGTTATTTAAAAGATATCAATTCAAGAAATGCAATAGTCAAAGGACATGCTGAGAGAAATGCTATCAATGCTCCTATACAAGGAAGTGCTGCCGATATTATAAAAATAGCGATGATAAATTTACATGAAAAGTTACAAAAAGATTTTAAAACTAAAATGTTGTTACAAGTCCATGACGAATTGATTTTTGATGTTCCTAAAACCGAATTGGAACCCGTTCAGAAATTAATCAAAGAAACCATGGAATCTGCTGTGAAATTAAGCATTCCATTGATTGTGGACATAGGTGTAGGAGAGAATTGGTTGGAGGCGCATTAATTAAATAGAAAGTTTCAGCTCTGCAAGAAATATTTTAATTGGTTCTATCTATTTCATCCGTGTTTTTATGTTCTCGTTTCGCTCCGCTAAATGGTTTCCCAAAATTGTAAACTATTGATAATCTGAAAAATCGCTCGTCATAATAATTTGTAAATGAGTTTTTTATATCATTGGAATAGGTGGTATATGTAGGTCTATTAGAGCTCAGAATATCATTGAAGTAGAGAGATGCTGTGAGTTGCTTTTTGAGGAATGAGGCTCTTAAAGAAGCGTTTAATTGATTAAAAGAAGAGTTATAGTCTAAAAAATCTACTCCCTTTGTAATATAGTTATACGAGATGTTAAGCACTATATTTCTCTCTTTGTTTAGTATGAAATCATTATTGATAGAAAAGTTACCATTCCAGCCTTTTAGATACTGAAGAGTTGTTGGAATCTTTGAATCAGTGGTTGTGTAATAAACATCTCCGAAAAAATTAATGTTCAACCATTCATAAGGATTTAGTATTACTGATTGATTAAAACCAAAAGTCTTGTTCTTCAAAAAATTAAGTGGAATTATTTGTTGTATGTTGGTTTGGTCGTCGAGAATGGCAACTTGTTCGAATCCATCATCGGTATGTGAAAAATAGAATGTGCTGATTAAATTGTCTTTAAAAATATATTCAATCTCAATATTGTCAGAAAAAGAAGGTTGGAGATAAGGATTCCCTTCCGAATATGAATAAGGAGAAGAAATCCATCTAAAGGGATTTAAAAAACTGTAATTAGGTCGATTTATACGTCTGTTATAACTTAATGAAACCGTGTGATTATCATTAGGTGTAAATGAAAGGTAAGCAGTAGGAAATAGTTTTGTATAATCAGTCTTGTTTTCCTGAGTTAGTGTTACGGAATTTCCTTTTATCTGTGTGTTTTCAATGCGTAAACCGAGTTTTGCTTCCCATTGGTCGCTAAATTCTTTTTGTACAGAAAAATAAACTGCTTGAGTATTCTCTCTGTATTTGAAATGATTACTTTGTGAAGTGTCAAAAACAGGAATGCCATCAGTTAAATCATAATATTCAAAATTGTTATCTGTATTGATATAAGACAATCGAGCTCCATAATTTAATATACCCCAGTCAAAAGGATGTTCCATGTCAAGATTGAAAGAGTAGTTGGTGATATCTTGACCTCCTTTGTTCTCGGCCGAATTGTAAGAGCCATCTATTGGAGATAGATCATGATAGTAGTTGTTCGTTTGAAAAGTTCGGTTTGAGTTTAATCTGAAATCGAAAAAATCGAAATCGAAAGATAATTTTCTTCCTATGGTGTCAATGTCGTAAACAAGATGATAGTTAAGGGTATTAACACTCCTTTTTTGTTGGCTTCTTGCATCTGTTACGATTAATGAGTCTACTATTTTTGTGCTTGAATTTAATAAGGTACTAATTGTATGGTCTCTTGTTTTGGGAGTGTTGTTTGAATAAATGTACATAAAGCCCGTAGAGACTTTGTCTGATGCTTTATAATCTATTCCTAATCTGGCGGAAGTTGATTCTGAAAAATTCCTCCATTTACCATTTTCTTCCCAAAGAATATTGGAGTAGTCAATTGTATTGTTTTCTACAGGAGAATTGGAGCCGTTTATATAGTTTATATTTGATGATAATGTGACTTTGTTTTTCTTGAAATTGAGCCCAGCACCACCAAGCCCGGTGGCATATGTGGCTTGTTGATAAACAGATCGGAGACTCGCGTTCCAAATATCTTGTCTTTGTTTTTTTGTGACAATATTAATGATTCCGCTATTTCCTTCTGCACTATATCTGGCGGGAGGATTTGTAATTACCTCTATGCTTTTTATCTCATCCCAACGTATTGTTTTTAAAAGATTGGCTAAATCACTTGCCGAAAGTTGAACCAGTCGTTCATCAATCATTACTGCCATACTGTTTTTGCCGATCATCGATATCTGGTCGTTTTGAACTTTGATTCTCGGTGTTATTTTAAGTATATCCAAGGCATCTCCTCCAGTAGCTGAAACTGAGTTCTCTACATTGAAAACAATTCTATCTACTTTTTTTTCAATTAACTTTTTTTTCCCTGTAAGTACTATTCCTTCTAATTCTATAATATTATCAACTTTTATTTTTCCTAAATCTGTATTTTTATTTAATTCTATATCCATAGTGAAAACGTCCACTCCAAAGTGATTTCCGACAATTTTATAATTTCCTTTGTTTAATTGGATATTAAATTTACCATCGAATTCAGTTACATAATCAGTAATGTATTCGTTGTTTTCATAAACCTCAACCTCAACATACGGTAAAGGCATATCATTCTCATCTATTACTTCGCCGTTAATATTGAGTTGTGCTAAAGTAAAAATGGGAACTGTAATAAAAATAAAAAGTAAAAATTTATGTAACATTATATCAGACTTTATTGAGATTAAAAACAAATATTGCTGACAAATATCATTTATGCAAGTACAAAAAGCTCTAACTTATACCTTTTAGTACTATGCTAACTTTTTTTGGAAAATATTTATTTAAGAAAGTCTGGTAAATCAACCCCATTTTTGCTTAGGTAGTCTTTCATTTGTTGGATTAAATCAGAGTTAATACAATTACAAGAGTTTTCGCAAAAATAAAAAGGAGGTACTTGATAAATTTCAGCTAAAATGTTCATTTTGTCAAGAGATAGACAAACTTCACCATTTTCGATTTTAGAGTAAGCCTTTTGTGATATACCTAATTCATGAGCAATATATTCCTGAGTATAATTATTAGTTAACCTAAGGTGCTTCATTTTCTTAGTCATGGCATACTATTTTGTGTGAATTAAGTCAAATGTATAAAAAAAAGTATAAGTCTTATTGGTTTTATATATTTTTGCTCAAAAGTGATTTAAGAAGGAATTCATGGAAATCCAATACATATTCGAAATTCTCGGAACCATAGTATTTGCAATCTCTGGCGCTTCGGCTGCCGATGAAAAATCAGGGAACGATTGGTTTGGAGTAACTTTTGTCGGATTTATTACGGCCATAGGTGGAGGTAGTTTAAGAGATATGTTACTCGGCTCTTATCCATTGGTTTGGATCAGTGATGTGAATTTTATTTATGCAATCATCGCAGGAATTGTAATCATGCGAATTCTACACAATTCCATTGATAAATACAGAAGAGAATTAGCTTTGTTTGATACCATGGGAATTGCACTTTTTACCGTTTTAGGAACGGCGAAAACCATAGATTTGGGATTCCATCCGGTCATTGCTGCCATTATGGGTATGTTTACCGCTGTTATGGGTGGAGTGCTTAGAGATACTTTGATCAACGAAACGCCGGTTTTATTTAGAAAGGAAATTTATGCGACCGCTTGTTTGGTGGGAGCTGTATTATTCTTAGCTTTAGATGAATTTGAGTTAGTAACACGAACCATGAATTTTATCCTTTCAGGTTTGTTAATTATAGTAGTTCGCTTGCTCGCTATTTATTTTAGATGGAGCGTACCAAAATTTGGAAATAATGATTCGATTAACTGATAAAAATATTTGGACAGGTCGTTTGGATGATGAAGATGGCGAGTTAGGAACTCGTTGGCATCAAGTGGTTGAAATTATGAATTTCTCACAATTGAAAAAATCCCAAAATGAAAACATTGCCTTTTTAGGGTTTTGTTCAGACGAAGGAGTGAAGAGAAATAAAGGTAGAGTTGGTGCCAAAGATTCACCGGATATCATCAGAAAAGCTTTGGCAAACTTGCCTTATGATTTAGATGTAGGAAAATCCATATTTGACTTTGGAAACATTCATTTAGATGACCAAAATTTAGAAAAAGCGAGAGAAACTCAGATCGAAAGTGTTTCTGAATTGTTGAGAAACGACTATTTTCCTATAGTTTTAGGGGGTGGTCATGAAACAGCTTTGGGCGATTTTTTAGCCATGGATTCTCAATTTGAGCATATAGGAATTGTAAATATTGACGCTCATTTTGACATTAGAATTCCAGTAGAAAATAGTACTTCAGGCACTCCTTTTTTCGAAATGTATCATCATATGGCTCAAAAAGGGAAAACTTTTGATTATTTAGCCATCGGAATTCAACCTACAGGAAATACGGCAGCACTCTTCAAAAGAGCAGAAAATATGGGCATTCAAACGGTTTTGGCCGACGAAGTTCATATCGATTTGAATTATGCCATTCGTAAATTAGAAGATTTTATCGCTCATCACGATGCGATTTATTTGAGTGTTGACCTCGATGTGATCGATGCAGCATTTGCGCCAGGTGTGTCAGCACCAACCGTCAACGGTTTAACTCCTTTTCAAGTGAAATCTTTATTGCAAAAACTTATAAAATCCAACAAAGTAAAATTATTTGACATAGTTGAATTAAATGCTAATTTTGATCAAGACAATAGAACAGCGAAATTAGCGGCTCATTTAATTTGGGAATTTTTGTAATATGAAATATATTTTTTGTTTGGTTTTGATGCTGATCACAAAAGGCTTATCGGCTCAAATAACTTTCGAATTAAGTGAAAATTCAACTTGGGAATATAGTCCACCAGCAGGTTATGTCATCGATTCAGACGAAAATGAATCCGAAAATATGATCGCAAAAAATGTCAACGAATTGATAAGTGTTTATAAAGATGTGAACGAACAAGTCAATAAATTGTCGGTGGTGTATGGCGAAAATTATGATTTAAATCGAATGGCAACCGAAGTTTATGTAATGACTTTGGTTGATTATTTTAGGAAATCTTATAACGACGAACATTTTCAAGCCGAAGTCGATATGAGTCTGAAAGTCGTTGCCAATAAAGTGTTTTACATCATTCGATCTGAAATTAGACATTTGGAAAGTAATTATAAATATATATCAGATTTGTATATTGCAAGATTAAATGACAATGAATTTAGTGTCAATATCGTTTATGATAATGATGAAGATAAATTTTTGTTAGAAGAATCATTTTATGACTCAAGGTTTTATGATTGAATTGTATCCCATAAAATTTCTACCAATTACTCAATATAGAATTTGGGGTGGAAACATCTTGAATCAATATGTTTCAGATGAATTTAAAATGGAAAATCTGGGAGAGATTTGGTCGATTTCTGGAGTCGAAAACAATGTTTCTATCGTTCAAAACGGAGCACTTAAAGGTAAAAATCTTAATGAACTCATACAAATCTATCAAGAGAAATTAGTAGGAAATAAAGTTTGGGAAAAATTTGGTGAAGAATTTCCACTGCTTATAAAATTTATCAATGCTGCTCAGCCTTTATCCGTTCAAGTCCACCCCGATGATGAACAAGCGAAAAAATTGCATAATTCTTTTGGGAAAACTGAAATGTGGTACATCACTCAAGCCGATAAAAACGCTGAGTTGATCATAGGTTTCAAAGAGGGAGTTGATAAAAATGATTATTTGAATCATTTAGAAAATGAGACCCTCGATGAAATTCTTAGAAAAGTTCCGGTAAAAAAAGGCGATGCATTTTATATTCCTTCGGGTAGAGTCCATGCGATTTGTGGAGGAATTACCTTGGCCGAAATTCAACAAACTTCTGATGTAACCTACAGAATTTATGATTATAATCGAATCGATAAAGATGGAAAGAAAAGACAATTGCATACGGATTTGGCTTTGGATGCAATTGATTTTAATTTTGTCGATCATCCAAAAGCTCAATTCGAATTAACTCCAAACAAATTTAATTCACTCATCAATTCTTCCTACTTTAAAACTAAAATTTTCAAAGGTTCTGAGTCAATTACTTTCAATTCAAACGATGAAATGAGAATTTATATTTGCACAGAAGGAACTTCAAAAATAAAAACTGCTTCTCAAGAATTTATACTTCAAGCCTATGAAAGTATTTTAATTCCTGCTCAGCTCGAACAATTCGAAATTTCTCCAAATAATCATTCTGTTCTGATCGAAGTAACTATCGATTGAAAATTACTCAATAAAAATTAGAGAAAATTTATTTTTAATTGAAAATTATTTAAAAGTCAGATTATTAATGATTTGGCGCGAGTGTTTTGTCTATAATTTTCAAATGTTAGTATTTTCATCTGAATAAAGTTAGTCTATTCTAACTTTAATATTATATTTGCCTTTTAATTTTAATTCAATCATGAAAAAGGCAAAATATATAATTGGTTTAAGTTTATTTTTCAGTTTTTTAAATGCACAAGAGTTATCGGAAACAGAAGTTGAAAGTGATTCGTTGAGTTATGAAGAATGGAATGATGAGCAATATGAAATTTTAGATCAAGTCATCATTACAGGTGTTTCACGAATGACAAAAATGAGAGAAAATCCTATTTCGACGGTTCGTATTTCTTCAGAACAATTGGATTTAAGTTCGAATAACAATGTGATAGATGCATTGGTCGCTTACACTCCAGGATTAAATGTTGTGAAAACAGGTCCAAACATTTCCAAACCTTTTATTCGCGGTTTGGGATATAATCGTGTATTGACGCTTTATGATGGTATTCGTCAGGAAGATCATCAATGGGGAGAAGAGCATGGATTGTCGGTGGACGATTATAGTGTTTCTTTGGCAGAAGTTATCAAAGGACCTGCAAGTTTGATGTATGGATCTGATGCTTTGGCTGGAGTGGTGAGTTTGTATCCTGAAATCCCAAAATATACGGGAAAAAATATTCGTGGAAGAATGGTCAATGAATTTCAAACGAATCACGGGATGATTGGTAATGGTTTTAGTTTGGGTTACAATGATGATGTGATTTTATTTGCATTGAGAGCTTCGAATCGTATGGCAAAAAATTACCAGAATCCTATCGATAATAGAGTTTATCTGACAAACTATAAAGTCACTAATTTTTCAGCTTTGGCCGGTTACAAATACAACAAAGGTTATACGCATTTAAATTTTACTTATTACGATAATAAACAAGGAATACCTGATGGCAGTAGAGATGCGGAGTCGCGTGAATTCACCAAACAAATTCATGAAGAAGATGAGGATGATTTGAGTACACGTCCAATTGTAACTAAAGGTGAATTGAATTCATATAGAATTCCAGTAATTTCTCAAAGAATTCAACATTCAAGGATTTATTTGACAAGTTTCTATGAATTGAATCAAGGGAATTTAGATTTTAAATTGGCTTATCAAAGAAATATAAGAAGAGAATTCAATCATCCTACGCTTCCAGACCAAGCGGGTATGTATTTGATATTAAATACAATTAATTATAGTTTTAAATATGAAACGCCAATTTTTTCAAATGTTGAAACCTCTTTTGGTTTCAATGGTATGTATCAAGACAATGAAAATTTGGACGGAACAGATTTTACAATTCCAGATTACAATTTATTTGATATTGGTGCATTTGCTTTTGCTCGATGGAAAGGTGGAAATTGGACAATCAGTGGAGGTTTTCGATATGATAGACGTATGCAAAAATGGGATGATTTTTATGTTGGCATCAATCCTGAAACAGGATTTGATCAAATTTCAGATGAAAATGATGCAGATGCTGATTTGATGTTTCCTTCGTTCAAAAAGAATTTCCACGATTGGAGCGGAAGTTTGGGTGCGACTTATAGAGTTTCTGATGAAGTGAGTTTGAAAGCCAATATTGGAAGAGCTTTTAGAGCGCCCAATATAACTGAATTGGCAAGTAATGGATTGGATCCAGGAGCGAGAATAATTTATTTGGGCGATAGAAGTTTTGATCCAGAAGTGTCGGTTCAACAAGATGTCGGTCTGATTGGAAGTTTCCGTGATTTTTCTACAGAAATTAGTTTTTTCCATAATTACATCGATAATTTCATTTATTTAAATGCAGTTTCTGATGAAGATGGAGAGCTTTTAATTGATAATCAAGGCAATAGAACTTATCGTTATCAACAAACCGATGCTCAATTGTATGGAGGAGAATTATGGTTTTCAATTCATCCAAGAAATTTGAAAAATTTTAGATTCGATAATAGTATATCGATGGTTTATGGATTAAACAGAGATTCAAAATTTAAGAATAAAGGAGTGGAAGGCAAATATTTACCATTGATTGCGCCATTGAATTTGATAAGCACAATGTCCTATGAAATTGGTTTTAATTCAAAAATACTAAACTCAATCACACCAAAAATAGGAATGGAACATTCGGCAAGGCAAAATCGATATTTTGGTTTGAATAATACAGAAACTGAAACTCCTGAATATACCTTGTTCAACGCAGGTTTTTCTATGGATTTAAATTATAATAAATCCAACAAAATTCAATTGGTTTTTCATGTCAACAATCTATTCGACAAAGCTTATCAATCCCATCTAAGCCGATTGAAATATATGGAAGAACACGAGAATGGAAATGGGATTTATGATATGGGAAGAAACATAACTTTCAAAATTATCACCTCGTTCTAATTGGTTCATTATCAGATTTGAATGCCGATGCTTGAATACTCAATTAATCATGTGTTGGCATTCAAATATTTTGTATATTTGCAACAGAAATACATTAGATGAGGAATCCTTTGTTTTATGCAAAAATATTACTCTTTGGAGAATATGGGATTATCGAAGACTCCAAAGGTCTAACGATACCTTATAACTCTTACAAAGGTAGTTTGAAATTTAGCGACTCTGCCGAGGGGGAAATTTCAAACAAAAGCATAGAGAAATTTTCAGTTTATTTAGAAGAAGTTTTTCCTGATGAGTTTGATTTTGAATTGATGAAATCAGACATTGAAAAAGGGATGTATTTTGATTCTACCATTCCACAAGGATATGGCGTTGGAAGTTCTGGAGCTTTGGTAGCTGCGATTTATGAGCGATATGCTTTGAATAAAATTGAAATTGAACAAGAGATTTCCAAAGAAATCATTAGTGAATTGAAAGAAGTTTTCTCAAAAATGGAATCTTTCTTTCATGGAACGAGTTCAGGAATTGATCCATTGATTTGTTATTTAAACTTACCATTATTGATCAACTCTAAAACTGATATTTCAACCATTGGTATTCCCGAGCAAAAAGAAGGTAAAGGAGCTGTGTTTTTGGTGAATTCAGGTTCACCTGGTGAAACTGCACCTATGGTTCAGATTTTCTTTGAAAAATTAAAACAAGAAGGATTTAGAAAAACTCTAAAAGAAGAGTTTGTCAATTATAACAACGCATGTATAGATGCCTTTGTAAAAGGTGATGTAAACCCACTTTTTACCAATTTGAAAAAACTTTCAACTTGGGCATTTTTGCACTTCAAACCCATGATTCCACAAAGATTGTTGGACGTTTGGCAATACGGAATTCAAACGAATTCATATTATCTGAAACTATGTGGATCGGGTGGAGGTGGATATATATTAGGTTTTACTAGAGATTTTGAGACAGCAAAAGAACACCTGAAAGACTTCGATACCGAAGTGATTTATAAATTCTAAAATGGAAACTTTAAGTTTTAAAGAAAGGAAAAATTCCGATGGATTTGATCTTTACAATGAGAGAGAAAAAGTTGGAGAAGTAACCTTTATTAAAATAAATCCTGATGCGATTTCCATCAATCATACCTTTGTTGATGAGAGATTTCGTGGCAATGGATATGGCAAACTTTTAGTGGACAAAGTTAGAGAGCTCGCCCAAGATAAAAACTGGAAACTATCGGCAACTTGTTGGTATGCCGACGAGGTAATCCAATCTTATGAGTGATGAAGGCATTTAGCTTTAGGACATTATTTATAAAAACTTTAGCCTTATTTACTGTCATCCGTGGATACAATATCGCTATGCTTGTTTTGGCGCAATACATGGCAACACTTTTTGTGTTCAATGACGGAAAGGATCACCTCCAAATTTTATTCGATAGAAAAATCAATTTTATCATCATCGCTTCAGCTTTGTCAGCTGCAGCTGGATATATCATCAATAATTTTTACGATTTAGAAAAGGACAGAATTCAGAGGCCTTTGCAGAACTATATCGAAAGATTTATTTCTCAGAATTTTAAACTAAACACTTATTTATTGCTGAATTCACTCGCTCTCCTCATTTCGATTTTAGTATCGTGGAGAGTGTTGATTTTCTTTATAGTTTATCAATTCATGGTTTGGTTTTATTCGCATAAAATCAATAAAATCGTTTGGATCAATAATTTGTATTCAGTGGTTTTAATGGCTTTTCCATTTTTCGCACTTTTTTTATATTACGAAAATTACAGCCCAATTATATTTTTACATGCGAGTTTTTTGTTCATTTTATTATTGATAACTGATATTCTCAAAGATCTAACTTCGACTTCGGCCGATGCGATTTATGGATATCATACCTTACCAATTGTCTATGGTGAACACAAAACCAAGAATATTTTAAGTGTTTTGATGTTTTTAAATGCTGGATTATCGATTTATATGTGGGAGAATAGCGCCACGGGTTATATGAGATACTTTTTCATATTTTGTAGTTTACTCATGATTTTACTACAAATCCCTTTGCATAGAAATCATTCGAAGACAACTTATAAGCTATTGTACTTCATTTTCAAACTTTTAATAGGTTTAGGCATCATAAATATGGTGTTCATAGATATAAATCCCTTAGATTTGCAAAATATTATTTGATGTTTGAATTGGACTTAAATGTTAATCGATTAACACTATGAGTCTTTGAAAGTTATAATTGCTTTGAACAATGATTAACTGCATTTAACTCAAATAAATAATTATATAAAAATTCAATTATGAAAAAGAGACAGGAAAGGCGAGAGGCTTCCCCGAATAAGAAATCGGGTCAATCAAAACCAAATTTTAAAGGAAGTACCCGTAAAAATTTTAGACCACGAGTGAAAAAGGCACCCGTTGATGATGGAACGATTCGTTTGAACAAGTACATTGCAAACGCGGGAATTTGTTCGAGAAGAGAAGCTGATACTTTTATCAAAAGTGGTTTGGCTCAGGTCAATGGAAAAGTCATCACTGAAATGGGTTATAAAGTTCAACCAGGTGATGAAGTAAAGTTCGATGGTAAACGAATTTCTGCTGAGAAAAACGTTTATATCTTATTGAACAAACCGAAAGGTTTTATCACGACTACAAAAGATGAAAAAAATAGAAGAACAGTAATGGATTTGATCGAAAATGCTACCACTGCAAGGGTTTTCCCTGTGGGGCGATTGGATAGACCAACTACTGGTTTGCTTTTATTTACAAATGATGGATATCTCACGAAAAAACTGACGCATCCAAGTCACTTGGTGAAAAAGATTTATCATGTAAGTTTGGATAAGGAGTTGGCGCAAGAAGATTTGGAGAAAATCATAAAAGGTGTGCGTTTGATACCAGAAGGAATTGCTCATGTCGATCAAGTTTCATACATCAAAGGAAAACCGAAAACAGAAATTGGAATCGAAGTTCACATTGGTTGGAACAGAGTCATCAGAAGAATTTTCGAAACTTTGGGTTATGAAGTGGTTAAATTGGATCGAGTTTCTTTCGGTGGTTTAACTAAAAAGAATTTGAAAAGAGGAGATTGGAGAAAGCTTACAGATAAGGAAGTTGCATTTTTGAAAATGCTTTAATTGCTGATAATAATAAATTTTTAATAAAACTCAAATGAAAAAGACGTTCTTAGTTGTATTTTTAAGTTTAATTAATCTTAGCTTATTTGGTCAAATTCAGAACATTGAAAACTTATCTACAGGTGTTTTTTACGATAGAACAGTGTTGACTGATGGCGAAAATGAATTGATAGGCCATGCACTTATTTTTAATAAAGGCTTGATAGAAGACGGGGCTAAAATTCAATATGAATATGTTTTGTTGGACAACAATTTAAATAAAATCACCAATGGAGATTTTGAATTTATAAATTTCGATAAAATTAATTTTGTATTAAGATCGACTTTATTTTATAATCAGAAACTATACTTAACTTCCACATTTATAAATAGAAGCATAACCGCTACTTACGGAGAATTGGTTACAGTTATAGATTTAAATAACTCCAAAGTTGAGAGTCATAAATACTTCAGCCAAGATGAAATTTATGAATTCGAAAATATTTCTGATTTTGAAGAAAAAATTCAAGTAAATAACTTGCTGTACTTTCCTTTTTTACGTCTTCATCCTTTGGATGGTGAGATGTATTTCACACATGAGAAAAGAAGTATTTACAACCAGCCATCTCTCACAAGAGAAATATCGGCTTATACTCCAAAATTTGAAAAAACATTTGAGTTTACATTTGGAACAAGAAGGGAAAAAAATGATTTTATAGTTGAAGATATAACTGACAACAAGTTAACAATTTTAAAAAGTGATTTAATCAATCGGAGCAGAAGTGAGGATCGATTAATTACTTTTGACATCAAAACAGGTGAGGAATTATTGAATGTAGCGTATAATGGCAGAACGGCCAGTGTTTCAACCTATGCAATGCCTTTTGCAGAATATATAAATAATCAATTAATGGTCATCGGTGAAGTCAAAGCTTTTAAACCATTGTTTTCGATAGACCTTCCGTACAGGCCTTCTTTTGGTATTAGAAGAACTGTTTATGATGATAAGGGTGAGGCAATTATAGATAAAATCATAAGATACAGAGATATTTTTGAAGAATATGGTTTTGTCGATGGTCGAGACAAAAAACGTTATAGATATTCCCTTAGAGAATGGTTTAATTTTGATGATGCATCATTTGCCGTTTTGCTCGAAAAACAAAAAGGAGATCATTTAGGAAAGGTTGTTAGAACTTCAGATTATGTTTTGGTAAGTTTTGATTCAACAGGCGAATATATCAGTCATCACGTGTTAGAAAGAGATAGGATGAGACAATTTGATAGTTATTTATTTTCACAAGTAAATAAACAAGAAAATGAAGTTTTGTTTTTCTATGCGGACATTGTCAGAGAAAATAGACAAAGAAAAGCTTTCTTAACAGTAAACAAACTTAAAAATGGAGAATTGACCCAGGAAATCCTTCCCTATCAAACGGAATCTTCATATTTGAGATTCTCTAAAACTAAGTACGGATATATATTGATCAGCGAATATGACAAAGAAGAAAAAGAATCTTATATACGACTTGAAAAATTAAATATATAATTCAAAAGTCAATCATTGATTGGCTTTTGAATTATAATACTGTCCGATGGTTTTTATTTCTTCATTGGTAAGTTTCCAAAGAAAATTCACGAATTTTTGAAAATCTAAATCATCAGAATTGCGGTCATATTGAGGGATGTATTTATTGAAAGTATAATTCATCTTACTTTCATAAAGTTGAGTAAATATAAAACCTAAGTGTTTGTATTTATCTATTTGCTCGTTATTTTCTTGAATTCGGTAAAGCAATTCATACAATGCAATTCCATACTCCTGGTTAGTGTAGAAAATATCGAAAAAATCAGTGGAAGTTTTGTTTTTTAATTCTAAAAAACTATCAGAAGCTGCATTGGGTTTCACCTCATCATGTATGTTGAATTTGTTTTGCAGCCATTCAATCCTGTCTTTTAAATTAGGATGTGTACTGATAGAATCCTTGTCAACATGTTCTGTAAAAGTTAAACCTTGGAATGGATCTTTGTAGTCAATTTCCAACCAATTTTCATCAAAATCTAATTCTGGTAAGTCAAATAAATACCTATAAATGCTGTCTTGTATAGATTTGTTCTCCTCTTTTTCTTGCCAATCATTTAAATTCATTAGAACTTTATAATATTCATTTGGATTAAATCCCAATTGACTGTAAAATATAAACCCCAAACTATCGGCTTCAATCTCTTCCGCTCTCGATTGAGCAGCTAAATCATATTTTTTTCGAAGTACTTCATCTTGTGACTTGATCAATTTTAGAAAATCTCGTCTTTTGATAGATTTCATTTCACGGTTAAAATCTTTTCGAAATTCAGCTTTTTGTATAAGGCTTTTCTCTACATGTTTTAAATAATCATGAGCGATTTCGTGGCAGATTACAGCCAAGAATTGCTCGTCGTTTTCAGCAATTGAAAATAAGCCTGAATTGATAAAATATAAATGATGACCAGCTGATGATGCATTTGGGAGATTTTCTTTTTCTAAATAAAATTTGAACTTTTTATCCTTAATGATTTCATTTGAATCGTAAATCCTTTGAAATGAATGATGGATGAAGTTCAAATAATCTTCATCTAAAATGAAATTGTCTTTTTCATAGCCTCTCGAAATTCGGTGTTGAAGTGAATTATAGAATTGGTCGAATACTTCCTTTTCAATTTTGTCTTTGCCTCTTTTTTGAGTTTTTAATAATTCCTTGATATATCGAGCGTCATTTTTAATCAACTGTTCTTTTGTTTGTGAAAATGCACAGTTCAATGCAAATAGAAATATGATCAGACCTAAACGTAAATGCATGATAGGGAAATAAGTTTGTTAATGAAGTTTGATTTTTCAGAGTTGAAAAAACCTGTTCAAATCAAAAGTTGAACAGGTTTTTATTTTAGTAATTATGAAAACAAATTAAATTTTAATACCTGTAATAATCTGGTTTAAATGGACCTTCAACCGGAACTCCAATATAATCTGCTTGTTCAGAGGTCAAAGTTTCTAACTCAACTCCCAATTTCTCCAAGTGTAATTCAGCAACTTTTTCGTCCAAATGTTTTGGCAACATATAAACTTTGTTCTCGTAATTTTCAGAATTGTTCCATAATTCGATTTGAGCCAAAGTCTGGTTTGTAAACGAGTTAGACATAACAAATGATGGGTGTCCAGTTGCACAGCCTAAATTCACTAAACGACCTTCAGCCAAAATGATGATTTCATTGCCGTTGATATTATATACATCCACTTGAGGTTTAACTTCATATTTTGTGTCACCATAGTTTTTGTTCAACCAAGCCATATCGATTTCATTGTCGAAATGACCGATATTACAAACGATGGTTTTGTCTTTCATTTTTTCGAAATGCTTGCCTTGAACGATGTTGAAGTTTCCAGTCGTAGTGATGATAATATCTGCATTTTCAACAACTGTATCTAATTTTTTCACTTCATAACCTTCCATTGCTGCTTGTAGGGCACAAATTGGATCGATTTCAGTAACTGTAACAATTGAACCAGCACCTCTGAATGACTCAGCTGTACCTTTTCCTACATCACCAAATCCACAAACAACGACTCTTTTTCCAGCCAACATCACATCAGTTGCACGGCGAATGGCATCAACAGCCGATTCTCTACAACCGTATTTATTGTCGAATTTTGATTTTGTTACAGAATCATTTACGTTGATTGCTGGCATCACCAAAGTTCCGTTTTTCATTCTTTCATACAAACGAAGAACTCCTGTAGTGGTTTCTTCTGAAAGTCCTTTGATACCATCGGTCAACTCTGGATATTTATCAAACACCATATTGGTCAAATCTCCACCATCATCCAAAATCATGTTCAATGGTTTTCTTTCTTCTCCGAAAAATAATGTTTGTTCTATACACCAATTGAATTCCTCTTCATTCATGCCTTTCCAAGCATAAACTGGTATTCCAGCAGCAGCGATTGCAGCAGCAGCATGATCCTGAGTCGAAAATATGTTACATGAAGACCAGGTTACTTCTGCTCCTAATGCAACTAGGGTTTCGATCAAAACCGCTGTTTGAATAGTCATATGAAGACAACCTGCAATTCTGGCTCCCTTTAAAGGCTGTTGAGGACCATACTCCTCTCGTAAAGCCATTAATCCTGGCATTTCAGCTTCTGCAAGCTTGATTTCCTTTCTTCCCCATTCTGCCAGTGAAATATCTTTCACTTTATATGGAATGTATTTTACTTCAGTACTCATATTTAATAATATTTATGCTAATTTTGAATAGTCCACAAAAATTGTGGGCTACAAAGTTACAAACTAATTTTTCAAACATAAAATGCCTTTAATTAAATCTTTACATGAAGATGAATTCACTCGAATTGTTTGTTGGAATACCACAGAAACCGACGAAGAATTGCTCGAATATTTAGAGTTGAGTCCTTATCGAATCATGAAATATTTGACGCTTGCCCCCAAACAAGCCAGAGAATATCTCGGCTTACGTGCTTGTTTGAAAGAATTGAATTTGGACTTTGATGTATATTATACAAAAGCTGGAAAACCTTATTTGCCGACCAATAAACAATTGTCAATTACTCATTCTTACGATATGGTTTGTATAGGTTTGAGTAAATTTCATATAGGTATCGATATAGAAAAATCAAGACCACACAAAATTTTAAATATTAAAGAAAAATTCATCAGAGAAGATGAAGCGAGTTGGATTCCCGAATTGGACGAAGAGAAATATCTTCATGTGATTTGGGGAATTAAAGAAGGTCTATATAAATTAGATGGTGGAAATCTTTGGAATTTTTTACATCATTATAAAGTAGAAAAATTTGAATTGAAAGAAAATCAAATGATCGAATCTTGGATTCTCAACGAAGGAAATAATCGACGTTTCAAAGCGTTTTATAAAATGATTCAAGATTATTATTTGATTTGGGTTTTGGATGAACCCTTTAATTGAGTTTAATCCGTAGAGCATTTTTAATAAATTATCTATCTTTAGCAAAATTTTTATCATGAATAATCAATACAAAAGTCCAATATTAGTTGCTGAAGCAGATCAAATAGAAAGAGCTGCTTTTTATAGAAAAACTTATACGCATGTCGCTCTGGGCGTGCTTGCATTTATAATTATGGAATCTATTCTTTTGAGAGTAGATCCGTTGGTCAATGCCTTACTTCAACTGCAAGGATATTCTTGGTTGATTTTGTTGGGTGGTTTTATGGCAGTGACTTGGGTTGCTCAAAATATGGCTTATAAATCAGCATCCAAATCCAGTCAATACGCAGGATTTTTACTTTATGTTTTTGCACAAGCCATCATATTTGTACCAATTTTGTACATAGCCATTTATTATTCGGGTGGAGTAGAATTGGTCAAACAAGCAGCCATAGTGACCTTAGCGATGTTTGTTGGTTTGACAGCCATCGTTATGCAAACCAAAACTGACTTTTCAGTTTTGAGAGGAGCACTTACCATAGGATTTTTCATAGCATTAGGCTTGATCATCGCCGGAACTTTTTTCGGATTCAACCTCGGCTTATGGTTCTCTGTAGCTATGGTAGCTTTGGCATCAGGAAGTATTTTATATTCGACCCATCAAATCAAATATGAATATGCAACTGATCAATATGTTCCTGCGGCTTTGTCGTTGTTTGCATCTTTGATGTTGTTGTTTTGGTATGTTTTAAGAATTTTTATGTCAAGAGACTAACACATAATGAGCTCGGTTTGTCCGAGCTTTTTTTATGCAAGATTTTATAATTTCACTTTTTGAACCTTATAACGAATATTCTAAACTTCAAATTTCTTTAGAAATAATTGCCGTTGTTTTAGGAATTGCAAGTGTTTTTTTCTCAATGAGAAGAAATATTTTGGTTTTCCCGACAGGAATCATTTCTACTTCAATTTATATCTACATACTTTTTGCTTTCGGATTGTTGGGCGAAGGCCTCATTCAAGTTTATTATACCATCATGAGTGTTTATGGATGGATACTTTGGTCCGATGGGAAAGAAGACAATGCTCAAGTCGAAGTTTATTGGGCAGAAAAACGAGAATGGTTGATTGGAGGAATTCTCTTTGTGGTTTGCCTCTTTTTAATTGCCGGAGTTTATTACCTAAAACCTTGGATCGAAAATGGTTTTTCGATGGTCGATGTTCAATTGAATTTAAATTATTTGAACTGGTCCAATTGGTTAGATATATTCGTTACAGCAATTTTCTTGATTGGAATGTGGTTCATGGCAAAAAGGCGAGTTGAAAATTGGATTTTTTGGATAATTGGTGATTTGATTTGTATTCCTATTTTTATTTACAATGGATTGTTGTTGACTTCGATTCAGTATGTATTTTTTACAGTTCTCGCTATAATTGGTTATTTTGAATGGAAGAAATCAGTTGAATCAAAATTCGAAAAAAATGTTTAGAAATAGAGGTGGATTTTCATGGAGAAGATTTTTAGGAATTTCACGAGTTAAATATAGAATTTCAAGAAAAACAGGGATTCCCTTGACAAAAAGCGGAAGGGAACAGAAAATAGGTCGATTGGTCACCAGAGGTTGCTTGGGAGTTTTTCTGTTGTTCGGCCTACAATTAATGATGATTATAGGATTGATTTATAAAGTTTTTTGATCAAAAATTCACTCATTCAATTCATTGAGAAAGTTGAAAATAGAATTTTCATCTAAACCTAAATTTTTCTCTAAATCTTCTATACTACCATGTTGAATGAATTCATCGGGATAAGCTTTTTTTATAAATTTTCCTTTGAAATTAATTTTTGCTAAATGGTTCAACACTACATCGCCAAATCCACCATTTTCAATTCCATCTTCAAAAGTAATAACCGTATCATAATCTTTTGCTATCAAATCCAACTTTTCAGTATCGAGTGGTTTACTGAAAATAAATTTATAATGTCCAAATTTGCTTGAATTCTCAATTTTCTTCAAAGCTTTCTGAATCTTTAGACCGATCACTCCAAAACTCAATAGAGCAATGTTCGATTCATTTTCCAAACTTTTGGCTTTTTGAAGTGGAATCGCTTTTCCGATTTCAACTTTTTTGAATGTATATGAAATTTCTTTAGCACCTGAATTTCCTCTTGGGAATCGAATCGAAAATGGAGAACTTGTGAATTGGGCCGTATAAAGTAAATTTTGAAAATCTTTTTCGTCCATAGGAGCTGAAACTATCATGTTGGGAATGTTATTCATAAAAGCAATGTCAAAATATCCGTGATGAGTTGCACCATCGGTCCCGACAATTCCTGCACGATCAATACAGAAAACAACGGGTAAATTTTGTAGAGCAACATCGTGTATGACCTGATCAAAAGCTCTTTGCAAAAAAGTTGAATATATGGTGCAATATGCTAACTTTCCTTGAGTAGCCAAACCAGCCGCCAAAGTCACCGAATGTTGCTCAGCTATACCAACATCCAAAACTCGATTAGGAAAATTTTCTTTGACTTTTATTAACTGACTTCCACTCAACATGGCCGGAGTAATAGCTACAATGTCTTCGTTGGTTTTCATCAATTCAACCATACTTTCTCCAAAGATTTTTTGAAAACTAATTTCTCCGTTGGAAACATTTGAAATTACACCTGTTTTTTTGTCGAATAAACCAGGAGAATGCCATTTGACTTGGTCTTTTTCGGCTTGATCATAACCTTTCCCTTTGATGGTTTTTACATGCAAAAGTTTTGGACCTTTCACTTTTTCTAATTCATCGAAAGCATCGAACAACATTTCAAAATCATGACCATCGATCAATTTTTTATAATGAAATCCAAAATCTTCAAAAACCGAATGATTGGCTCCTTTTTGAAGTTCTATAAAATGTTCTTTCAACGCGCCCACTGAAGGATCAATCCCAATCGAATTGTCATTGAGAATAATTAAAACATCCAAATCTGTACTTCCCAAATGGTTCAAACCTTCTAAAGCCATGCCTGAAACTATGGAAGCATCGCCTATTATGGCTATGTGATGATTTTTTTTGCCTTTCAATTGATTGGCAATTGCCATACCTGTAATCGCAGAAATAGAAGTGGAAGAATGACCCGTACCAAAAGTGTCAAATGCACTTTCATCTATTGAAGGAAAACCTGAAATTCCATTGAATTGTCGAAGCGTATCAAATTTATTTTTTCGACCCGTAAGAATTTTATGAGGATAAGACTGATGTCCCACATCCCAAATCAATAAATCTTCGGGTGTGTTGTAATAATAATGCAAAGCAATGCTCAATTCGACCACGCCCAAACCAGCGCCTAAATGACCAGGTTTGATAGAAAGTGTATCTAAAATAAATTCGCGAATTTCATTGGCCAATTGTGGCAACTGATTGCGGTTTAAACCTCTTAAATCTTGAGGTGAATTGATATTTTCTAATAAGGACTTCATTTGTTTACAAAAATAGTTAAAACCAGGATGAATAAAACTGTTTACAGCTTTGTATTTTATTCTAAACTTTCAATTAACAATTCGTTTAATAATTAAATAAAATAATCGATGTATCTTTGTGCGTCAATTTAAATCAATTTCTATGTTCCAAATTGGCGATACTCTAATATCAGAAGACATCCTATTAGAAGAGTTTGTATGTAACTTATCAAAATGCAAAGGAATTTGCTGTGTTGATGGGGATTCTGGTGCGCCTTTGGACGATGATGAGTTGGAAATTCTCGATCAGATTTTTGATAAAATCAAACCTTACTTAAGGGAAGAGGGAATTCAAGCAATAGAAGAACAAGGTAAGTATGTGAAAGATTTCGATGATGAGTGGGTAACACCTTTGGTCAATGGAAATGAATGTGCTTATGTGGTTTTTGATGAAAGAGGAATCGCTAAATGCGGAATTGAAAACGCTTATAACGATGGAGTTGTCGATTTTAAAAAACCAATTTCTTGCCATTTGTATCCGGTACGTTTGAAGGAATACAAAAAATTCACTGCAGTTAACTATCATGCCTGGGACATCTGTTCAGATGCATGTGATTTAGGAAAAGAGTTGAAAGTAAATGTCGCTCATTTCTTAAAAGAATCATTGGTGAGAAAATTTGGTCAAGAATGGTATGATGAATTGATGGAAATTGATAAAGAATACAAAGAAAAGCAATCGAAAAAGAGAAAATGGTTCTGATCCATTGGATTGTTTTACTAACTAAAAAATTAATTTATGTTAAGAGATATCACTAAAGCAAGACAGTCAACGACTGACATAGATCGTTTGTATATAATTATGAGACATATGTTCCATAGAGGAACTTATAGACCATCAGGACAATCTGGAAAAATGATTCAAGAACTATTGTTGGATCTAAATCCAGAGATTTATGGTTCAATGGCTGATCCTGAAAAAGTTGAACTGGAGGGCTTGTTTTATGTGTTGGATCGTTTGCCTGACGGAATTACAGAAACTCCATACATTCACTTTACTTCTAATGAAGGGGTCGATTTCAATAAATTTACACCAATAATTCCTCCGAAAAGAAGAAGAATTTGTTATAGAGTGGGCGATGATCAAATGAATATTGAAGTGACTCGTGGTCGTTCGGAGATTTATGATACGCTAACTCATTTGACTTTTTTGTACAACGAAGCCGATAAAATTCGAAAGAAAGCTTACAATAACCAAACTCAAAAAATGAGTAGGGTTTGGGCAGAAGTTGAAAAAATCGCTTTGGATGAAATCAAATTGACCCCAAAAGAAAGAGATGTTGCTTTGATGCATCTTTCTTCAATTTTAGGAAGAACTTATAAAGAAACAGTGGTCGCTTATAAATATTTTAGTCAACCTTCTGACAAAGAAAAGTTCTTCAAAATCATCTATTGGATGGGGAGAACTGCACAAGAAGACGCTAACAACACCAAACGAAGAGAAATTGTTTTCTCATCAATTTTAAGACAGAGAATCGGTCATCATATCATAGGTGAAAATTGGGCAAATACCATTAAGAAAACCTTAGAAGACAATAAATTGTTGGATCGACCAATTCATATCATCAGTGCGAATATGCACAGTGTTTCCAATA
The DNA here is from genome assembly GCA_002359055.1 of Flavobacteriales bacterium UBA3376. Taxonomy (GTDB): domain Bacteria; phylum Bacteroidota; class Bacteroidia; order Flavobacteriales; family Weeksellaceae; genus Moheibacter. Next base: position 27,464 of record DEQC01000053.1, read on the forward strand.
TGATTTTTGCATTTGATGCCTTAAAGAAAGATATAAAAAGCATCAAAGAATTAGATGTTTACAAAGATCTTTCGTCGGCTAAAAACGAAAAACTCAGAGAAGAAGTTGCCGAATATTCTCAACAAAACGGTTTGATTTTCCTTCCGGATGCTTCTGGAACCAATATGGATGTTCAAATCATCGATTTGAAAAAAGTCGATTTGTCCAATACTGCATTTTCACACATAAAAGATCGTGAAGATGTGATTATAGTTATGGACTATGCTTTTGGTGAACAAGCCTTTGAGGTGATGGATGAACTTTTAAAACCTTATACAACGCCCAAAGCAAGTATAAAAATGAATGTGAAATCCATTGCAATTATGGGTAAAGCTGGAATTCTAAGTGGGAAAAAAGGAGATATCATGATTCCAAATTCCCATATACTCGAAGGTCCGACTGATAATTATGTTTTCGAAAATGAATTGACAACAGAAGATTTTAAAGGCAGTCGATTGGGTATTTATGAAGGACCTATGATAACTGTTTTAGGAACTTCACTTCAAAACAAAGATATTTTAGAATATTTCAAGGATTCTTCATGGAAAGCCATCGGTTTGGAAATGGAAGGCGGACATTATCAGAAAGCGATTCAAGTAGCTTCGAGAATTCGTCATCACATCTCATCGGATGTAAAAGTGATGTACGCATATTACGCATCAGATAATCCATTAGAGACAGGTAGCACATTGGCGTCAGGTGGTTTAGGTTTGACAGGAGTTAAGCCGACTTATTTGATCACCAAGAAAATTTTGGAGAAAATATTTAGCTTTTGATAGAAATTATTTTGAACTTTCAAGATAGTTTTTATCAAACAAAATTTAGATAAAATCCAAATGTTTTTCTTAGATGAAAATACATAACTTTGCTTTTCTATGTTTTTAGAAAATACCATAAATCACAACAAAAAAAGCGGATGGATTGAGGTGATCTGCGGTTCGATGTTCTCTGGGAAAACAGAAGAATTGATCCGTAGAATCAATCGTGCAAAGTTTGCCAATCAACATGTTGAAATCTTCAAACCTGCAGTAGATGTTAGGTATGACGAAGAGGAAGTGGTTTCTCATGACCAAACGTCCATCGAAGCAACTCCCGTTGAAACAGCTTATAATATTATGATTTTAGCTGGAGATTGTGATGTGGTTGGAATTGATGAAGCTCAATTTTTTGATGAAGGAATAGTTGAAGTAGCCAATAAATTGGCCAATCAAGGAAAACGAGTGATCATCGCCGGATTGGATATGGATTTCAAAGGAAGACCTTTCGGACCTATGCCGAACTTGATGGCAACTGCTGAATATGTGACCAAAGTACATGCGATTTGTGTGAAAACTGGCAACCTCGCTCATTATTCACATCGTAAAATCAAAAGCGATAAATTGGTTGAATTAGGAGAAAAAGAAGAATACGAACCTTTGAGTAGAAGAGCATTTTGGGAAGAAATGAAAAAACAAAATCCATAAACTTTAATCGAAAGTTACTTTAAAGTTTAGTTGGGAGAGATATTTTTTCTAATTTTAAATGAAATTTAACCCTAAAACTCCAAACATTTGAATTCTTATAGAGTAGAAGAATTAGCGGAAATTATCTCAGCTGATATCATCGGAAATCCAACAGGATTGGTAGAAGAAGTTTATTTTGATTCGAGAAATTTATTTCAACCCATCAATGGCGTTTTTTTTGCTTTCGACGAGTTCCAACAAAATGGAAGCAAATACATAAGTGATGCCTATGAAAAAGGAATTCGAGTTTTTGTAACTTCTAAAGTCGAAGATACAGAAATGGATGCGGTTTATCTAAAAGTCGATTCGCCACTCAAAGCTCTACAAGAATGGGGAAGATATCATCGGACTCAATTTCGTCTCAAAGTAATCGCAATTACAGGAAGCAACGGGAAAACCATTGTCAAAGAATGGTTGAATCAACTACTATGGGAATATTTCTCAATTGTGAGAAGTCCGAAAAGTTATAATTCACAAATTGGAGTGCCATTATCAGTTTTGAGAATTACTGCTGAAAGGAATTTAGGTTTATTTGAAGCAGGAATTTCTTTGCCAAACGAAATGCAAAGTTTAGAAGAAATTATTCAACCTAAAATTGGAGTTCTAACGCATATAGGAAGTGCACATTTGGAAAATTTCTCTTCCAAAGAAGAACTTATTAAAGAGAAATTGAATTTATTTAAAAATGTTGAATCAATTGTTTTCAATGCCGATGATGAACTGGTGAAAGATCTAATTCTTAAAGAATTTTCAGATCGAAAGTTGTTTAGTTTTGGAAATGGAAATGACAATGTGATTCAATTGAAAAGTATTTCTAATACTGATTGGGGTAGAATTGTCAATATTTTATTTGAAAATCAAAATTTAAATTTTACCATTCCTTTCAAAGATTCAGCTTCCATAGAAAATGTTTTGACTACTTTGACTACTATAGCAGCTTTAGATTTGGATGTAAGGAAATTTTTACCAAAAACCTCCAATTTACTTCCGGTCGAAATGCGGCTTGAAATTAAGGAGGCAATTCGAGATAGTATTTTGATAAATGATACTTTTAATTCCGATTTACATTCGGTGAAAGTCGCTCTGGACGTTTTGGCCCAACAACCATTTCCTCATAAAAGTTTGGTGTTGACCGATATACTTCAGAGTAATTTAGAACCCGATAAATTGTATCGAAAAGTAGCAGATTTGGTGAACAATTATCCCATCAATGATTTGATTTTAATTGGCGATACTCTGCCTAAATACAGGGATTGGTTCAAAGCTGATGCGAGAACTTTTAGAACAACTGATGCTTTTTTCAAAACATTGAGCGTTCAAAATGTAAACAATGAAGCGATTTTGTTGAAAGGTTCAAGACCATTTCAGTTGGAGAAAATCTCAGCTTTCTTAGAGAAAAAATCTCATGATACCGTTTTGGAAATTAACCTGCAAGCGTTGATTGACAACATAAAAGTTTTTAAAAACAAGTTGAAACCTAAGACCAAAATGATGGCGATGATCAAAGCGAATAGTTATGGAACTGGTAGTTTTGAAATCGCTCAAACTTTGGAGCATCATAAAATTGATTATTTGGGGGCAGCTTATGCCGACGAAGGAGTTGAACTCAGAAAGGCTGGAATCAATTTACCTATTTTGGTGATGAATCCTGAGCAGAGCAGTTATGGGCCAATTATAGATTTTAAGTTAGAACCTGAAATTTATAGTTTGAGAGTTCTGAAAATGTTCATTAAAAAATTGAAAGAAAAATCTTTTACAAATCCATATCCGATTCACATCAAATTCGACTCAGGTATGAATCGTTTGGGCTTTAGAATTGAGGAATTACAAGAATTGGTAGAATTTCTAAAAGAAGAAAAATCGGTTAGAATTCGTTCGATTTTCACGCATTTAGCAACCGCTGATCTTCCTTCTGAAAGGAAATTTGCTTTGGAGCAATTAGAGAGATTTGATAAAGCTTATGAGTTTATTTCTAGCGAATTGAGCATTCGACCGATCAAACACGCATTGAATTCTTCTGGAATTACACATTTCCCAGAGCATCAATACGATATGGTTAGGATTGGAATTGGAATGTATGGAATTTCAGATGATAAAGAAACCCAAAAACAGTTGAAACACGTTTCCACTTTCAAAACATTGATTTCCCAAATTTCAACCATAGAAAAAGGAGAAAGTGTCAGCTACGGAAGAAACTTTAAAGCAGAAAAAACTACAAGAATCGCAACTATTCCTGTGGGATATGCCGACGGAATTCGCAGGGCTTTTGGCAATGGTGTAGGAAAAATGAGGGTTAACGGACACTTAGTGCCAGTGGTAGGAACGATTTGTATGGATATGATGATGTTGGATGTGACGGAAATCGATTGTGAGGAAGGAGATGAAGTGATTATTTTCGGGAAAAATTTGAGCATAGTCGAATTGGCGAAACAAATCGATACGATTCCTTACGAGATTTTAACTTCGATTTCTTCGAGAGTGAAGCGAATTTATTATAGAGAATAATTCAGATGCAGAAGAAAAGTAAGTCTTTTACCTTTGATGAAATAAAAGAAAAATTAGCCAATTTTTGTGTGTATCAAGATCGTTGTCATTGGGATGTTGAGAAGAAAATGAGAGAATACGATTTGATACCTGAAGCTAAGGATGAGATTTTTATTTATTTGATTCAGAACAACTTTTTGAATGAAGAGAGATTTGTCAAAAGTTTTGTTCGTGGTAGATTTAATCAAAAGAAATGGGGAAGAAATAAGATCAAAATGGCTTTGAAGCAGAGGCAGATTCCTGAGCAATTGATCAGAATTGGATTTGAGGAAATCGATGAAGAAGAATATCTAAAAGTTTTGGAAGAATTGTTTGTAAAAAAACAAGAAGAATTGAAATCAGAAACTAATTCTTTCAAGAAAAATTTAAAACTCAGAAATTATTTACTACAAAAAGGCTTCGAAAATGAACTAATTTTCGATTTGATGCGTTAATGGTACATAAGTCAATGAAAATTTTGGGTTTATTGAAAAAAACTTAATTTTATAAAAAATTAAAAGAACATATGAGAAAATTAATGGTATTGGGTTTAACAGTAGTGTTTTCATCTTTTTTTATACAATCTTGTGACCCATGGGAAGATGAAACTTATCACCCAACAGATCCAATCGGTGGAGGAAATGAAGATAATGTTGAAGTTATAGGAACTTGGAAATTAACTTCTCTTGAATTTGATGAGCCATTTGACATCAATGGAGATGGAGAAGCTAATAAGGACTTGCTGATAGAAACAGGGTGTTATCAAAATGAATTGATGGTTTTCAATGAAGATTTCACTGGAAGTATCATCTCAAATGATTATGCAGCTATAGAGGTAAATGTTGAGGTAGGAGGAAATGATGAAGTGAGTTATGCTTTTGAATGTGAGGAAGATAGTGATGAGTCATCAATTGTTTGGACCCAAGAGGAAAATACCGTACTAATCACTTTGGAAGAGGAAATATTTGAAGCAACTCTATCGGGTGATAAACTAATATTTACAATAGAAGAAGGATTTTATATCAGTGGAGCAGATGAGGAAATGCTAAACATTACTTTCACTTACACAAAACAAGAAGATTAATTACTATTAATATTTTGATTTTCTAAACCGCTCATTTTATATGGGCGGTTTTTGTTTGATAGTTGTTATCTTTGCAAAAATGTTTTTTGATGAAAATCTATTATGCAGAGACCAAAGTCCGATGGTCTGATTTGGATGCCAATATGCATTTGGCAAACTCATCTTTTTTGAACTTTACAAGTTTTGCGAGAATTGAATTATTGAGAAAATGTGGAATTACTTTGGCAGATTTTGCAAGNNNNCTTCAAATCGGTCCAGCCATTTTGAGAGAAGAGATTTCTTTTTTTAGAGAAGCTTATGAAGGTCAAGAAATAATGATTTCAGTGGTTATTTCAGGCAATTCTGAAGATGGTGAAATATTTGAATTTGAACATAATTTATACGATAAGAAAACAGGTACTCATTTGGCGTATTCACGTGTTTTTGGCGTTTGGTTTTCGACCAAAATTCGTAAACGTATGCCGCCACCTTCAGAGATTCAAGATAAGTTAGAAGCATATCTCGATAGAGAAAACTTGAAGGTTTTATCCTTTAAAGACATTAAAGAATTACCAGTTTACCCAAAAAATATAGACCCAAAAACTTTTTAAATATGTTGGACGATAAACAACCTCAGTTAACTCCTTTGGATAAAATTGGAGAATTCGGATTGATCGATCATTTGACTCAATCGTTTAAAACCATCAACGAATCTACAAAAAAAGCAGTCGGTGATGATGCTGCTGTTTTGAATTTCGAAGGTGAGGAAACTTTGGTTTCAACCGATATGTTGGTCGAAGGTGTTCACTTCAATTTAGCTTATGTCCCAATCAAACATTTGGGTTACAAATCAGTCATAGTAAATTTGAGCGATTTATGTGCAATGAATGCAAAACCTACTCAAATATTGGTTTCATTCGCTGTTTCCAATCGCTTTCCATTAGAAGCTTTGGAAGAATTATATGCGGGAATTCAATTGGCTTGTAAACAATACAAAGTCGATCTTATAGGAGGAGATACTACTTCTTCAACGAGTGGATTGATCATAAATGTTACTGCCATTGGTAAAGCAAAATCAGAAAATATAGTCTATAGAGATGGCGCACACGAAAATGATCTATTGGTGGTCACTGGAGATTTAGGAGGTGCATACTTAGGTTTACAAGTTTTGGAAAGAGAAAATGAAGTTTTTAAAGTAAATCCAAATGTTCAACCGGATTTATCGAGTTATGAATACATCATTGGCCGACAATTAAAACCTGAAGCAAGAGTCGATATAGTAGATTTGCTAAAAGGTTTGGAAGTAAAACCTACTTCTATGATCGATATTTCTGATGGACTTTCATCCGAGATTTTACATCTCTCAAAACAAAGCGGTTATGGATTTAAAGTTTATGAAGAGAAAATTCCTTTGGATCCAACTGTAATTAGAACTGCAGAAGAATTTGGAATCAATCCGATTACTTGTGCGCTTAATGGGGGCGAAGATTATGAATTGTTGTTCACCATCAAACAAGAAGATTATCCTAAAATCAAAGGAAATCCAAATTTAACCGTCATCGGACATACAACTGAGCAAAATGCTGAAAATTATTTGATGTTGAGAAATAGTGATTCTGCGATGAAATTGACTGCACAAGGTTGGAATTCATTTGAAGAATAAATTTTTATTAAATAATTAAAATAGTTTAAATCTTGATTATCAGTTGGTTGATCGCGATTAAATGTTCTTGTAGTTCGGTAAAGACTAAACTTTAACATATTAAATACAAGAATTCAAAAGTTTAGCACGGATTTAGCATATACATAGTCAAATCAATGGCTATGAAAAAATTTAGGTTATTATTAAATGCAATTGTGCTACTTACTTTCATTGCAGTGAGTCATGCACAAGTTAGAACTTCAGGTTCGGCTGTAAGAAGTGGATCAGAAAGTGGCGTTAGGGCCAATAATGATTCGAATATCCGTAGTTCAACTCCAAGGAATTCAGTAAAAAATTCTTCAGCAGTTCGACCAAGCAACAATGCCAATCAAACGAGAGGAAACTCTCCAGCTATAAGAAATCAATCGAACAATAGAATCAATTCAAACAGTTCTTCAGTTAGAGGCAATAATCAGGGGGTACGATCCAATCAAAATACGATACGATCAAATTCCAATAATTCTAATAATAGAGCGGTTCGTGAAGTGAAAGTTGAAAATTTGCCTCAAGCGAGAAATTTCAATAGATCGGAAATAAGAGTTGAAAATGGGAAAAGCTTTTCTGCAGACAGAATGATTTATCATCCAAATTCTAATGCGAGATTGAGCGCAGTTCGACACAATAACAACCAATATTATTTGGACAATGGTTATTACTATCAAATGCGCAACAATCGATATTATAGAGTTTCGGCGCCAGTCGGTATGATGGTTCCAAGTCTTCCACATGGATACATGAAAATCTTCATTGGAGCACAGCCATACTATCATTACCACGGCACTTATTATCGTTGGGTAAACAATCATTATTATGTCGTAGAACCACCGATTGGAGCGATAGTTCATGCTTTGCCTATGGATTATATGAAGATTTACATCAACGGTCGAGTTTATTATGAATACTTCGGTGTTGTTTATCAAAAAATCAAATACAGAGGTCACAGAGCCTATCAGGTAGTTGGTTATCTTAATTAAATTATAACATATCATACTTATTTAGCCCAGCGAAAGTTGGGCTTTTTTGTTGGTTCAAATTGTAAATCATTGTATGAATAAAACATCGGTTCGATAATTTTGAATCGAAATAAAATGTAGAGTCAAATGTTAGAAGAGTGGATATTATTTTTAATTTTGCAATAAAGTTACACTACAAGATTATACACAAACATAAATGGAACAACAAGCACTTTTATTTTCAACTCGTGGAAGCCATGAACTCGCAAAAAAAATCGCAGAAAACTTTGGAGCCGAATTAGGAAAACTCAATATTGTAAATTTTAGCGATGGTGAATTTCAACCTGCTTTTGAGCAATCCGTTCGTGGAACACGTGTTTTTATTATTGGTTCAACTTTCCAACCCAATGACAACTTGATGGAATTATTGTTGATGTGCGATGCTGCCAAACGAGCATCGGCTGATAAAATCACTGTAGTAATTCCTTATTACGGTTATGCACGTCAAGATAGAAAAGACGCTCCAAGAGTTCCTATCGGAGCGAAGTTAGTGGCGAAAATGCTTTCTGTCGCTGGCGCAACACGTGTGATGACAATGGATTTACACGCGGACCAAATCCAAGGATTCTTTGAAATTCCAGTGGATCATTTGTATGCATCAACTATATTTTTGGATTATATAGAAAGTTTGAATTTGGACAATATAACCATCGCATCACCAGACATGGGTGGAGCAAAAAGAGCAAATAATTACGCAAATCATTTGAATGCCAATATAGTGATTTGTCATAAGGAAAGGAGAGTTGCCAATCAAGTTGAAAATATGATGTTGATTGGAGATGTTCAAGACAGAAATGTGATTTTACTTGACGATATGATTGACACGGCAGGAACTTTGGTTAAAGCTTCTGAGTTGATTATGTCAAAAGGTGCAAAAAGTGTTAGAGCAATAGCAACTCATCCTGTGTTGTCAGGAAATGCTTATGAGCGAATAGAAAATTCACCTATGGTAGAAGTTGCTGTAACTGATAGTATTCCATTGAAAAATACTTCAGTATCTAAAATAAAAGTGTTATCTTGCGCCCCACTTTTCGCTGATGTTATGCATATGGTACACAGCAGAAAGTCAATAAGTTCTAAATTTATTATATAATTAAATAAACATTTTATGAAATCAATTACAATTCAAGGTGTAAAAAGAGAAAGCGTGGGCAAGAAGTCTAGTCGCGCCTTACGTAATGCTGACCAAGTACCTTGTGTTGTTTATGGTGGCAATGAACCATTGCATTTCTCAACTGATGAGAGAAGCTTTAAAGATTTGGTTTATACTCCAGAAGCGCACACTGTTGACTTAGAGTTAGATGACGGAACAAAAATCGCAGCAATCTTACAGGATATTCAATTCCACCCTGTAACTGACAGAATTATTCATGCTGACTTTTATCAACTTCATGATGACAAGCCAGTTTCTATGGACATTCCAGTTCGTTTGACAGGTCGTGCTCGTGGAGTTATGGCAGGGGGTGTTTTACAGTTCAATATGAGAAAATTGAAAGTAAGAGCTTTGCCAGCTAATTTGCCAGATGAGATAGTTATCGATATTTCTTCATTGAGAATTGGACATTCTATCAGCGTTGAAGCTTTGCGTAATGATGATTACACAATTCTACATACTGATGACTCAACTGTCGTTAGAGTTAGAACTTCAAGAGCAGCTGTTGCTGACGATGATGACGAAGAAGAAGGTGAAGAAGGTGGTGAAACTTCAGAAGAAACTGCTTCTGAAGAATAATTCATGTGAATCATTTCTTAACAATATAAAAACTCCGATTTATTCGGAGTTTTTTATACCTTAAAATCTTATGGAAGAATTATTTTCAAACGAATATTTTATGCGCAAAGCGCTGATGGAAGCTCAATATGCATACGAAAAAGATGAGGTGCCGATTGGAGCTGTAATTGTTTTGAACAACAAAATCATCGCAAAAGCATATAATCTAACTGAAACTCTGACCGATGTTACTGCACATGCCGAGATGCAAGCCATAACTTCAGCAGCCAATTATTTGGGTGGAAAATATTTACAAGAATGTACACTGTTTGTTACTATGGAGCCTTGTATTATGTGTGCTGGAGCTCTTTATTGGAGCCAAATAGGAAAAATTGTTATAGGCGCAAGAGATACCCAAAGAGGTTATATAAATGCCGGAATTAAATTGCATCCTAAAACCTCGGTTGAATTAAATGTTTTGGAAAATGAATGTTCTATTTTGGTCAAACAGTTCTTTCAATCCAAAAGATAATTAATCCATAAATAAAGCTTTCAACTCATGCGCATCTTTAGGTTCCATTTTGTTTGCCAAAATTAAACTCAATTGTTTTCTTCTTAAAGCCGCATGATACCTTTCGATTTCTTCTTCTGTTTCTGGCCTTAATTCAGGAACTTCTATGGGTTTATTGTTTTTATCAACAGCTACAAAAGTATAAATTCCGTTGTTGGTCTTGATCAATTCATGACTGACTGGATCATCAATCCATACATCGACATAAATTTCCATAGAACTTTTAAAAGCCCTTGTAACTTTTGCTTTTAAATTCAAAATACTACCCAAAGGAACAGGCGTATTGAAAGATACATGGTTCACACTTGCCGTTACTACTTGATAGCTCTCAGCATGCCTTTTGGCGGCAATCGAAGATATTCTATCCATACGTGCCAATAATTCTCCACCGAACAAATTGTTCAGCATATTGGTTTCTCCTGGAAGCACTAAATTCGAAAGTACTGCCTCTGATTGTGAAGGGGTTTTTATTTTTTTGCTCATAAAAAAAGACCTTTTGCAGCGCAAAGGTCTTTAAATATAAAATGATTTCAAATCTTTTCTTAATCTTTCAACGAAAGTATCCAAGCTTCTGGGAATTCCTTCGCTATCTGTCTTCTGTATTCGTTTGCTTCGTCTTTGGTTTTAAAAGTTTGCAAAGCTATATAATGATATCTTCCTTTTTTCTGAGTGAATTGCGCTTTTTCATAACCTTTTTCATTTAATATTTCAACCAATTTGTCAGCTTCGGCTTTTTTGATAAATGAACCTACGATTACTTGATGATCGTGAATTGCACTTTCTTCTTCAATTTTTATCTTGAAGCTCTCAGCATTTTTTTTGATTGTTTTAACTGGAGATTCAATGATTTTCGTTGCTTTCAAATTAGAATTCAATTCAGGCGAAACAAATCCACTCCATTGTTGATTCACATAATCAGTCACAGGTTGTGGCTTACCGAAATACAAAAATCCACCGAGTAGAATAGGTACAACAGCGGCAACTTTCCACCACACAGCAGAACTGCCCGTTTGATCAGAAGTACTGATTTCAGGTAAAATAAATTCAGCTTTGATACTTTCTAAACCAAATGAATCTAATAAAAAGTTAGGGTGCTTTGGAATAAAATCAATTGATCCTTGTTCAGTTTTGGTCAAAATCCCCAAATTCTCTAAATCTAAATTACCTTTTGATTCTAATTGGTTTTTCCAAAGTTGAACACAATTTTCTACCTTTTCTTTGGCTTCATCAAAAGTTAAACCTTCGATTTGACTGATGTTTTGAATCAGTATTCCATCGCTCTTCACAATGGATGGATTGAAGGCCAACTGCTTTTGAGGCGGCAAAAAACTCGTAGTTTCTTTGTGATAAATAGAGTTTGACTTTTGGGCAATGAACGCACCAAACTCAGGTACCACCAAACAATCATGATGGTATAATAAGCTTGAGATATGTTTTTCCAAATTCATAATTCAAAATTACAAATATAATTTGAGAAATTCATATGAAAAATGAAGTTGTTAATAAGTTGTAAGGCTTAATCTATCTACTTTCTGATGGAAAAAATGTTTTTTAGTTCTCATTTAAAATAAATTATCTCTTATGGCTGAATTTTATTTTGCTGAAACTTTTCATTAATTTAGGTCTTATGAAATCTAAACTACCTTATTTGATGGCCTTGACTTATGTGCCAGGCATTGGACCTATGAATCAACGAAAAGTTCTAAAAGCCGTTGAAGTCAATAGTTTGTGGTCGATGTCTGAAAAAGAACTCAAGGAAATTTTCAGAAAAAGACCGGAATTTATACCTTATTTTCAATCCAATGAAACTTTGGATTTAGCTCATCGTGAGATCGAATATTGCAAGCAAAACAATATCGATATATTGACTTATCACTCAGAAAACTATCCGCAACATTTAAAAAATTGTGTTGATGCTCCTTTGGTTTTATTTTCTAAAGGGAATTATAAATTTGATAAAAAACTTCAAATCGGAATTGTTGGAACTCGCTTGATGACTCGATACGGCAAGGACTTTATTTGGAAATTAATAGAAGATTTGTCTGATTATAATTTCGCATTTATCAGTGGATTGGCTTTTGGTTGCGATGTGGAGATGCATAGAGCTTGCATCGAAAATAATTTAACCAATGTAGCAGTTATGGCTCATGGCTTGAATCGAATTTCTCCATCCAGACATTCGAAAGAAGCTAAAAAAATAATCGAAAATGGTGCTTTACTTACAGAATATTCGAGTTTTCATAAAGCAGAAGCCATGAATTTTATTTTGAGAAATCGAATAATTGCAGGTTTATGCGATGCTTTGATAGTGGTTGAATCTGATATAAAAGGAGGTTCTATGTCAACCGCTAACTATGCGAATGCTTACAACAGAGAAGTTTTTGCTGTGCCTGGACGAGTGGAAGATAAGTTTAGTTTGGGATGCAACCATTTAATCCAAAACAATCAAGCGTATTTGATCAGAGGAGCCGAGGATTTGTTGAATTATTTTAGTTTAATCATAAGACCAAAACCAAAACAAATTGATTTGTTCATTGATTTAGATGATGATGAACAATTGATTTATGATTATTTAAAAGAAAATGGTCGTCAGCAGGTCGATAAGATAGGTTTGGATCTGAAGATTCCAGTTTTTAAATTAAATTCAATTTTATTGAACATGGAATTGAAAGGCGTGATCAAACCATTGTCAGGAAAGTTTTTTGAGATTCAATGATGTTTGGGTTTACATTTCTGATAGATTCATCGTAAATTGCAAATAAAACTATGGCAACAATTACATTTCAGGGAAACCCAATCAACACTTCGGGTGAACTCCCAAAGTTAGGAAGCAAAGCAATCGACTTCAAATTGGTCGCTGCTGATTTATCAGAAAAATCATTAAAAGATTTCGAATCAAAGAATGTGGTTTTAAATATTTTTCCAAGTATAGATACAGGAACTTGTGCAGCTTCAGTGCGTAGATTTAACAAAGAAGCAGCTGAGCTGGACGATACAGTTGTTTTATGTATTTCGAAGGATTTACCATTTGCTCAGCAAAGATTTTGCGCAGCAGAAGGAATCGAAAATGTTTTGACTTTATCTGAATTTAGAGATGAAAATTTTTCTGATAATTATCAATTGAAAATTACAGACGGTCCTTTGAAAGGATTGATGAGTAGAGCGGTGGTAGGCATCGACAAGGATAGAAATGTTATCCATGTTGAACAAGTAGGTGAAATAGCCGATGAACCGAATTATGAAGCAGCTTTGAAAGCTTTGAAGTAAACTTATTTAAGCGATAGAAAAATCGCAGCGTTAATTTTAATGTTGCGATTTTTTTATGGAATGAATTCTAATAAAAAAAGGCGAGAATCAAATTCTCGCCTTTTTAGTTTATGTCGGGTTGTAATTAATTAGTATCTCTCAATTACAACTACACGTCTGTTACACTGTCTTCCTTCAGCAGTTTCGTTTGTACACTTCGGATATTGTTTACCGAATGCACGAACTTCTAATCTGTTTGGATCAACACCTTCGTTAACTAACGCATCTTTAACTGCTTGAGCACGTTTTTGCGATAGGTTCATGTTGTAAGCTTCAGTACCAACGCTGTCAGTAAATCCATCGATGAAGTAATTGAATTCATTCGAGTTGATGATTTCAGCTGCATCTTTAACTGCTTGCTTAGCATCTTCACGGATAGTGTATCTGTCGAAGTCGAACAATACATCTTCAAACGTAATATCTTCAATCTCTGGCTCGATTACTGGTTCTTCGATGATTTCCTCCTCAGGGATTTCTTTCATCACTTTACAACCGTTTTCACAGTAATATTCATCGGTTTCTTCCCCGTCTGCACATGGTTCAAGCGGACATTCGTCTAAGCGATCTTCAATTCCATCACCATCTGTATCAGGACATCCATTGTATTCTGCCAAACCAGGAACGTCTGGACACTCGTCATCCTCATCCCAAATTCCATCACCATCTCTGTCGCTTTTACCAAATCTATAAGCTACACCAGCTTTTGCTTGCCAAAAGTCGATATAGTCAGATTTGATAGCGGGAACATTTACGTATTGAAGTTCCAAGTTGATTCCGAGATCTTTGATGATCCAGAAGTTCATACCTAAACCTCCAGAAAGCGCAAAGTGATCATTGTCAGCTACTGCACCATTTTCTAAGGCGTCATCGTGGATATCAACTACACCACTCAACAAATTGCCATTGTCATCATAAACAGCAGGATTGAATTCTAAACCTCTATAAGGCATGCGGTGATAATTTGCACCAAACCTTAAATAAGGATCAAACCAAGAAGTTTCTTTTAGAATATATCCATTGGCAAATCTGTATCGAAGACCAAGACCTACCAAGGCCATGAACTCGTCTTCTATATCTAAACGTAAATTGTCGATTTCACCAATAGAAGCCTGAAAATCTACAGCAAAAGACCTATTCAAAGTTTTTGCTATTGAAATTTGAGATAAAGGTGGTACAAATGACCAATTATCAGTTTCGAATAATCCTTCACCTAATCCTCTCGCGCTTGGGTGGTTGACTGCATGCACACCACCACTTATGTACCAAGTTCGTAAAGTGTTCTGAGACAAGGCCTCAGTGGACAACAGTATTAAAATAATGGTAGATAAAAAATAGAATTTCCTCATATGTATGTATTGTGATAATAAATTTAACAGACTAAATATATAAACATATTTTTATAAAAGTTAAATTATATCGATTAAAATTTATTTTCTAAATGATTCTGATACTTTTTCAGCTTTTTTACTCTCTGAATAATCGTAAAAACCTTCTCCAGATTTAACTCCTAACTTACCTGCCATTACCATATTTACCAATAATGGACAAGGTGCGTATTTTGGATTTTTGAATCCATCATACATTACATTTAAAATAGACAAACAAACGTCCAATCCTATAAAGTCAGCCAATTGAAGTGGTCCCATCGGATGAGCCATTCCTAATTTCATAACCGTGTCGATTTCTTCAACACCCGCCACGCCATTGTACAAAGTCTCAATCGACTCATTGATCATCGGCATCAAAATTCTGTTGGCAACAAATCCTGGATAGTCATTTACTTCCACTGGTGTTTTTCCTAATTTCTCAGAAAGTTCCATGATGGTTTTAGTGACTTTTTCACTCGTACTATAACCTCGAATGATTTCAACCAATTTCATAATCGGAACTGGATTCATAAAGTGCATACCGATTACCATATCCGGTCTTTCTGTTACAGAAGCGATTTGTGTAATAGAAATCGATGAAGTATTGGTAGCTAAAATAGTTTCTTTTGAAGTGAATTTATCTAAATCTTTGAAGATTTTTAATTTCAAATCAACATTCTCAGTAGCTGCTTCAACTACTAATTCAACTTCTTTTACGCCTTCTTCCGTATTTGTAAATTTGGTAATGTTGGATAAAGTTTCATTTTTATCGGCTTCACTAATCTTTTCTCTTGCAATCATTCTGTCAAGATTAGTGCTAATGGTTTGTATACCTTTTTCAAGCGCTTCTTCTGATATATCGATTAGATTGACTTGAAAACCATTTTGAGCAAATGTATGGGCAATACCATTTCCCATAGTACCGGCTCCTATAACTGCTATTTTTTTCATTTCTATTGATTATTAAATTTTATTTTTCAAAAGCTTCTATGATCTGATGGGCCAGCTTTAACGCCTTGGTTCCATCTTCTAATGTAACTAAAGGTTCAGTATCGTTTTTTATTGCATCGGCAAACGAATTTAATTCATCCAAAATTGCATTGTTCTG
The DNA here is from genome assembly GCA_002359055.1 of Flavobacteriales bacterium UBA3376. GTDB lineage: Bacteria > Bacteroidota > Bacteroidia > Flavobacteriales > Weeksellaceae > Moheibacter. The sequence continues at coordinate 43,369 of DEQC01000053.1, forward strand.
AACGATGTCTGGATTTTCAAAATAAATTTGCTTTTTCACGCCTTCTGCATTTTGAAGTACCAAATCAAAATCTCCTGGTTTTCCAACCACATCTTTCATTCTAACAACTTCACAAGCCTTTTCCAAATAATCTACTGAAATATAAGCATCTCTTTGGAAAAATCTAGATTTTCTCATGTTTTTGAGTGAAATTCTACTTGAAGTTATGTTTGCTACACAACCATTCTCGAAAACTATACGCGCATTGGCAATGTCCGGAGATTCACTAATTACAGCAACACCACTTGCGAAAACTTCTTTGACTTCAGATTTAACCAAACTCAAAATGATATCTAAATCGTGGATCATTAAATCTAACACCACCGGCACATCTGTTCCTCTCGGATTGAATTCGGCCAATCGATGGGTTTCGATGAACATGGGTTGATGAATGATGTCTTTAACTGCTTGAAAAGCCGGATTGAATCTTTCGACATGTCCGACTTGTCCTTTTACACCTTTTGCTTTGGCTAACTTTATAATTTCCTCAGCTTCTTCTACCGAATTAGCAATGGGTTTTTCGAGGAAAATATGCTTTCCAGCTTCTATTGCCTTTTTTGCACATTCAAAGTGTGAGAGTGTAGGTGTAACAATATCTACTATGTCTGAATGTTCAATCAATTCTTCTACCGATGAAAATGCATGGTAACCAAATTCTTCTTCTACCGCTTTGGCATTTTCTTTATCCGGGTCAAAAAATCCTACAAGGTCCAATTGATCGGATTCTTTGGCTAATTTTAAATGAATTTTCCCCAGATGACCAGCACCTAAGACTCCAATTTTTAACATGAAATTAAATTTGAGTTTAAAAATACAGAGATTCCCTTAATTTTCGCCAATTTTGTGAAAAATAATAGAAAAGTGATAGATGATTTTAAGCATAAAGGCAGAAGAGCCGAATTGGTTGAAATTTTAAGGCAAAAAGGAATTGATGATGAGTTGGTTTTGGATGCGATCAATCGCGTACCAAGACATTTGTTTATCGATAGTGCATTTGAGCAATATGCCTATCAAGACAAAGCGTTTCCAATCGCAGCTGGTCAAACGATTTCTCATCCTTTTACTGTAGCGAAACAAAGTTCGTTGTTGCATCTCGAAGGTGGTGAAAAGGTTTTAGAAATCGGAACTGGTAGTGGATATCAAGCAGCAGTTTTAGTTGAAATGGGAGCAGAGGTTTTTACGATTGAGCGTCAAAAAGATTTGTTCGATTTTTCTCAGCGTATGTTTAGGAGAATAGGTATCCGACCTAAATATGCAGTTTATGGAGATGGATACAAAGGTTTACCGTCTTTTGCACCTTTTGATCGTATAATTGTTACCGCAGGATCTACAACGATTCCTAAGGAGTTATTGAAACAATTAAAAGTTGGTGGAATAATGGTGATACCTTTGGGCGACGAAAATCAAGTGATGACTACTTTTTTAAGAGTAAATGATACGCATTTTGAAAAAATGGAATTTGGCGATTGTCAATTTGTTCCAATGTTGGAGAGAACGGTCAAGAATGTTTAAATAGAGAAAATGTTATATATATAAAAAATCACTGAATTTTCATTCAGTGATTTTTTTGTTAAATGAAAAGCCGCTCATCGAGCGGCTTTTCTATTTAAATATTTGAATAAGAAATTATTGTTTTACAATTTCAATTCTTCTGTTTTGAGCTCTACCATCAGCAGTATTGTTGTCATACTTAGGTTGAGACTCACCGTATCCAACAGCTTTCAATCTGTTGCCGTCAACACCTTTAGAGATTAAGTAGTCAACAACTGCTTGAGCACGGCTTTGTGACAATCTCATGTTGTTAGCTTCAGAACCTACTGAGTCAGTATGTCCTTGAACTTCGTAGTTACCTTCAGTAGCGTTTAAATACTGAGCGATAACGTCTAAGCTTTGTTTTGAAGCTTCTACTAAATCAGAAGATGCAGTTTTGAAGTAAATCATTTTAGCTAAATCTGCCATTTGTACATTTGCACAGTCATCGTTTACTTCTAATGCAGCAGGGTTGAAGTTTGCGTCAGCATATTTAATTTCAACTCTTCTGTTTCTTGATCTACCTTCTTCAGTTTCGTTAGTTGTAATAGGTAAGGCTTTACCGAATCCAACTGACTTCATGATTGAAGCAGGAACTCCTTTGCTTTCTAAGTAAACTTTAACTGAGTTTGCACGCTTTTCTGACAATGGTAAGTTGTAGTTTTGGCTACCTACACCGTCAGTGTGACCTTCAATTAACCAACGAGGGTTTTTGATATTCTTAGAAGTCAATAATGGAGCAATGTCGTTAAGAATTGTTTGAGAAGATGCAGTCAATTGATCTGAGTTGTACTCGAACAATACGTTTTTCAATGCGTCTTTGATAGCTTGTAAGTCTGTACAAGGGTCAACAATCTCAGGACAACCATTGTTTTCAACAGTACCGAACTCGTCTGGACACTCATCTAAAGCATCACATACTCCGTCACCGTCTGTATCAGGACAACCGTTACATCCAGGGATAGATGAAGCAACACCTGGAGTATCAGGACAATCATCTTCTGCGTCAAGGATACCGTCACCATCTCTATCTAAGATAGGACAACCGTTGTTTTCAATTGGACCAGCTTCTTCTGGACACTCATCGATAGCATCACATAAACCATCACCGTCAGTATCAGGACAACCATGGCAACCAGGGATGTCTGAAGGTAAACCAGCAACATCTGGACAATCGTCTTCGTCATCTAATATACCATCACCATCTCTGTCTTTGTTACCGAAACGGAACGTTACACCAACTGTGTGTTGGAAGAAGTCAAAATAGTCTGTCTTTGTTGATGGAATCCAGTTGTAGTCTGAAGCGATGTTCAAACCAAAGTTGTTAGTAAACCAGAAGTTGATACCAGCACCCCCTGAAACACCAAAGTGATGTTTAGCAGTTTCTGGCTCCGCATATAAACGATCAACTACTACAGGGTTTCCTAATTGGTCAAAAACAGGATCACCTTTATGGTTTTCGTATACTTCAAAGCCTGCAGGTACTACATCACCTAAACTTGTGAAGTCATAGTGGTTGTAGTTTGCACCAATACGTAAGTATGGATCAAACCAAGATTCGCCTTTCAAAATTTTGAAACGTAAACCTAAACCAGCGTTTACGAAAAATTCTTCAGAAATTCTAAGTCTATTGTTATCTACTTCACCAACTGAAGCCGTTAAGTCAACATCGAACCAACGGTTTAAATTTCTGATGATAGATACTTTAGACAATGGTGGAACTATAGTGTAGTTGTGATGGTTAAAAAACTCATTACCTACACCACGCACCGACGTATAGTCAACTGCATGAGCACCCACCGTTACTGCCCAAGGGTCTTTAGTGTTTTGGGCATTCAAAACAGTACTGCCTAAAAACAGTACCATTAGAGCGGTTAATAATAGATTAAACTTTTTCATTATCAAATATTTAGTGTTTTAATTGTTTTTGTTTATAACACAATCCAAGGGCAAATTTAAGAATACTTTATGAATCTATCCAAATCTCTTCTTAAATCTTTTGTTTTTATACTTTCCCTTTTATCGTATAATTTTTTACCTCTCGCTAAATGTATTTTCACTTTCGCCAATCCCTTGTCGTTGATATATAGGCTACTAGGTATTATTGTTAGTCCAGATTCTTTGGTTTGACGCTCCAATTTTCTTAGCTCATTTTTTTTTAATAAAAGTTTTCGCTCTCGACGGGTTTTATGATTAAAATGAGTTCCCCATTCGTATTTGTCAATAAACATGTTAACAATATACAATTCGCCATCCTTGAATTGACAAAAACTTTCAGCTATACTTGCCTTACCCATGCGTATCGACTTGATCTCCGTTCCAAAAAGCTGTATGCCAGCATCGTATGAGTCTATGAATTCATAGTCATGACGAGCTCTTTTATTTTTTATATTGATCTTTCCTTGCACTTTTATTTCCTAAAATTAGTACCTTTGCATCGATTTTTCAAAATTCAATACATATATTATATAGAATATGCTTACAGTTTCAAATCTTTCGTTACAATTCGGTAAACGCGTTTTATTTGACGAAGTTAATATAAAATTTACAAATGGCAATTGTTATGGTATAATCGGTGCCAATGGCGCTGGTAAATCCACTTTCCTTAAAATTCTTGCCGGTAGGTTAGAACCTACTTCAGGACATGTTTCTCTTGAAAAAGATAAAAGAATGTCCGTTTTGGAGCAGGACCATTACAAATATGATCAATATACTGTACTGGATACAGTGTTGAGAGGTAATAAAGTATTGTACGATATCAAAGAAAGAATGGATGCGCTCTATGCCAAACCTGATTTCTCAGAAGAAGATGGTGTCAAAGCGGGTGAATTAGGTGTTCAGTACGAAGAATTAGGTGGATGGAACGCGGAAACTGATGCCGCTTCATTGCTTTCAAACGTAGGAATTAAGGAAGACCTTCATTATAGCTTGATGGGCGACCTTGATAGTAGAGATAAGGTTCGTGTGCTTTTGGCACAGGCTTTATTTGGTAATCCTGATGTGTTGATTTTGGATGAGCCTACCAACGATTTGGACGTTTATACCATTTCTTGGTTAGAAGATTTCTTGGCAGAATATGAAAATACTGTTATAGTTGTTTCTCACGACCGACATTTTTTAGATTCCGTTTGTACGCATATAGCTGATTTAGATTTCGGGAAAATCAATTTATATTCTGGAAACTACTCTTTCTGGTACCAATCTTCTCAATTGGCAGCAAGACAACGAGCACAACAAAACAAGAAAGCCGATGAAAAGAGAAAAGAATTGGAAGAGTTCATCAGAAGATTTAGTGCAAACGTTGCGAAAGCTAAACAGGCAACTGCTCGTAAAAAAATGTTGGAGAAGCTGAATGTGGATGAAATCAAACCTTCCTCTCGTAGATATCCTGCGATTATTTGGGAACAATCAAGAGAAGCTGGTGACCAAATTCTCGATGTTAAAGATTTGTCTTATTCTATCGATGGTGAAAAACTTTTCGAAAATGTACATTTGAATTTAAAGAAAGGCGATAAAATAGGCGTTTTCTCAAGAGACTCAAGAGCAGTTACTCAATTTTTTGAAATTATTTCAGGTAAAGTTCAGCCTGAAACTGGAGAATATAATTGGGGAATTACAACTACTCAAGCTTATTTGCCTTCTGATAATTCAGATTTCTTTAAAGAAGATATCAATTTAGTTGACTGGCTGAGACAATATACTGAAAGTGACGAAGAAAGACACGAAGAATACATTAGAGGTTTTTTAGGGAAAATGCTGTTTTCAGGTGAAGAGGCTTTGAAAAAGTCTTCAGTGCTGTCCGGAGGTGAAAAAATGAGATGTATGTTTTCTCGAATGATGCTTCTTAGAGCAAATGTCTTGATTATGGACGAACCAACTGCTCACTTAGACTTGGAATCTATTACTGCGCTGAACACTTCTTTAGAAAACTTTAAAGGAACTTTAATCATGTCTTCTCATGACCACGAATTGGTGCAAACGGTTTGTAATAGAATAATAGAAATTACTCCAAAAGGCCTGATTGATAGATATATGACTTATGATGAATTCTTGGAAGATAAAAGAGTAAAAGAACTAAAACAAGAAATGTATGTTTAATACATTGAATGTTTGATAGCCTTTAAAAAAACCAATTCGTTTCGAATTGGTTTTTTTATAATTTTTTTACAACAGGAAGAATTTCATTTTTTTCTAAAGAAAATCGTTGAATTTCGTCTTCCGTTAATTTTTGGGTCAAATTAATTTTCTCGACTTTAAATCCAGCATTTGACAAGGTTTGGTAATAATCCAATCCATAAACCCTCACATGATCGTATTGCCCAAATTTCTCAATTCTTTCGTTTTTATCAGTGATGCTCGG
>DEQC01000038.1:0-16158 GCA_002359055.1 Flavobacteriales bacterium UBA3376
AAAGTAAATGATGAGGAATTGGTTTATGCGAGTTACAAAAGGTTCGATGAAGATTTAAATCCTTTGTTGGAAGATTTTATTGCTGAGGATAATATAGATTATAACCGAATTTTATACAATTGTCCAATTCCGATGTTGACTTCAATGTATGATTCTAAACGAATAGGGAAAGTTCCAATCCCTGAAGTGGATATGCGAGAAGATTATGCAATGTGGATAGAAATTTTGAAAAAAGTGCCACAAGCGAGAAGTATAAAAGAACCTTTGGCGATTTATAGAATCAGAAAACATTCTTATTCGCGCAACAAGTTTTTGATCCTTAAAAAGCAATTTTCCGTATATTACAACTATTTAAATTTATCTTTGCTAAAATCAACCTATTACACCCTTCATTGGGCATTAAACGGAATGAAGAAGTATGAAAAACTTAGACTTAGAGCAAATCGCTAACTTCTTAGGATATTCATCGCTTTATTTAAAAGTGATTTTATCTTTTGTGACCTCATTTTTAGTTGCCTTTATAGCGATACCAAAAATTATCCGTGTAGCTTATCGGAAACAATTAATGGACGTTCCGGGCGATAGAAGTTCTCATACCAACAAAGTTCCGAGCTTAGGTGGTGTGGCGATTTACTTTGCTATCGTCATAGTGTCGAGTATTTTTAGTGCGGACATGCTACATGATATCGTCTTCTTTTCAGCAGCTTTGGTTTTATTGTTTTTTGTTGGATTGATGGATGATTTATTGGTAGTTGCACCATTAAAAAAGCTATATGCACAGATTATCAGTGCACTTATGATAGTTGTAGGTTCAGATATTCGAATCGATAATTTCTTTGGCTTGTTTGGGATTTATGAACTTCCATTTTTCTTCAGTATCATTTTCACTACTTTTATCATTGTTCTGATCATTAATTCCTACAATCTTATTGATGGGATCGACGGTTTGGCGGCAGGAGTTGGGAGTTTGATTTCCTTGAGTTTTGTATTTATATTTTTCAGACTTTATGATTATTCCATGGGATATTTAGCGATTGCAACTTTGGCTGCATTATTGGCATTTTTATATTTTAATTTCTCAAATCGCTACAAGATATTTATGGGCGATACAGGGTCGATGGTGGTCGGATATTTAATAGCATTTATGGCGATTAAATTCATCAATTTATCCTCCGAAGATTGGGTAATGATCAAAAGTGGACCTGTGGTTGCTATTGCGATTTTAATCGTTCCTTTAATTGATACACTCAGTGTAATTATTATTCGACTAATGAAAAGGAAATCCCCTTTTTCTGCAGATAAAAATCATATTCACCATCGGGTGTTGAGGTTGAATCTCAATCATATACAAGCGACGGTGATCATTTGTTTTGCCAATGCATTGATCATCATTTTTGCATATTTGATTCGTCATTTAAATATCAATTTGATGTTATTGTTGGTAATATTAGCTGCACTTTTATTGTCCTATCTGCCATTGGTTTTAGTAGAGTTTGCTTCAAAAAACAAATTAATCAAAGATGAAAAAGTTACTTAACTAAAATATCATATATTTGCCAATTAAAACCTAAAGAACTTGAGGCCTATAAATTTACTTTTTCCAATATTATTCATGATGTTTCTTACATCATGCATACCCTTGAAAGATATTAAATACATTCAGCCCGATGAAAATCTAAAGTTGAATGAACATGGAATGATCGAATACAATCGCCCTGAATATCATTTGCAAATCAATGATGTTTTGAACATTAGAGTATCGATGCGAAAAGATGTTGAATTGGAAGAATTGAAGGATTTTACAGTTACAACTGCTCAAACCGGGAGTGGAAGTCTCAATCCATCCAGTGGAAGAGGGGTTAGAATTCAAGAAGATGGTAATATAGAGTTACCGAGAATAGGGGAAATTTATTTATTAGGTTTAACCTTAAAAGAAGCCCGAGAGAAAATTCAAACCGAATTTTATAAAATTTATAATGAAGATGCGGTTTATATCGAAACCAATTTACCTGGTATAAACTTCACTATTTTAGGAGAAGCAGGTTCTGGAAATTATTTCGTTCAAGATTACGAATTTAGCTTGTTGGAAGCATTTGCAATGGCAGGAAACTTAACTCCAGTTGCCGATAGAAATAACATACAAATTTTAAGAACCACACCAGAAGGAACTCAGAGAGCTATAGTGGATATCACAAAAGAATCTGTGATGAATTCTGAATACTTTTGGTTGCAACCCAATGATATCATTATTGTCAATCCACGAAGACAAAAACAATGGGGAATAGGTATCAATCCTGTTCAAACTGTATCAACTGTTTTTGGTGCAGCTACAGCATTGATCGGTATTTACTTCTTTTTCAAGAATCTCTAAACTTTTCAAGTTTTTAATCATCATGCCAAACAATCAACAAAAACCTAATACTAATCCTAAAGAATCGAAAAATAATTCAGCTTTCTTTTTTGATATCGAAAGATTTATTGCAAGAATTATAAGAAATTGGTTGCTATTTATCATCTCGATTGTATTGGCAGTTTTTATTGCAACTTACATCAATAATTGGCATTTGGATAGAATTTATCAAGCAAGTTCTACTTTTCATGTTTCAACGCGATCTTCTGGAAATACCAATCTTGCAAGTAATTCGATTAACTTTATTTGGGGAGGAAGTGGTGGAAAAACTGATATACTCACCAAAATATTGGAATCCAGAACCCATGCCTTAGAAGTGGCAAAACGAATTGATGCTTATGTGGCTTATTTGGAAGAAGGTACACTCAAAAAATCTAATTCACACCATAGCATATCACCATTTAAAGTAACTGTCGATACTCTGCACAATCAAATTATCAATGTTGAATTAGAAATACGACAAAAAGACAAAGAGACTTTCACCATTCATCCCATAACTGATATAAATACCAATAGACTTTACAATTATACTAAAAATGAAGAGTTAGGTAGAAATGTAAAAGTCGATTTTCCACAAGAAGGTAAATTTGGACAATGGATCAATGGAGAAAAATTCAGAATCAAAATAGATAAAACAGCCATTGGATTCAATCCCAAAGTTAAATATTCATTTAAACTTACAAATTTGGATGTTGCTGCAAGTAGGGTAGCTAAAAATATAACCGTAAAACCAGAATCCAAAGGTAGTAATATCATGAGAATAACTAAACTTGCTTATTCTCAACAAGAAGCTGTTGAAATTTTAAACAATTCATTGAAAATTCTACAAGAAAATGAATTGGAAGAGAAAAATGAAGTGGCTAAACGTACTCTTCTCTATATAGGGGAACAAATGGGTATCGTCAAAGAAAAAGTCGATAGTGCATCTTTGGAATATCAAAACCTACAAAAAAGAGAACAAATCTATGATTTCACTGGTGAAAAAGGTCAAATCCTTTCAGGTGTAACAGAAATGGAAAGAGCTCGTATAGAATACGAAGACCAAATCAATATATTGAATTCAATCAGCAATGATGTTTATCAAGTTGGTTCAACAGGAATGCTCGATCTTCAGATTTTTGGATTGAATGAAGGGAATTTTATAAATGAAGTGAATAATCTAAGAACTTTGGAAATCGAAAGAGATAACTTAATTGTTTTATACAAACCTGGTTCTCGTGAAATCATTGAAATCGATAGAAAAATTTCCGAAGCAAAATCAAATATTAGCCATCTTATCAATACAAGTAGAAGTAGAATCAACAAAGAATTGTCACTGATCAATTCTAAACTTTCTGAATTTAATCGTAAAGCTTATACACTTCCAGAAAAAGAAAAAGAATTCTTAGAAACTGCTCGTGGTTATGAAATTAACGATGCACTTTACAATACTTTATTGGCAAAATACAGTCAAGCTGAACTTTCAATAGCTTCCAATGTTTCGGACGTAACCGTTATTGACAAAGCCGAGTTTTTGAATCAAAGTCCAATTTCTCCCAATAAAAAATCAAATTTAGTTACAGCTGTATTTATAGCTTTGGTTTTACCTACAGTTTACTTGTTTTTAAGAGAAATTTTAGACACAAAAATTAAAGGAATTCCTGATGTTGTTAAAATGACAAACATACCTTTTATAGGAGTGATAGGAAACAATGCCGACAATCATCCTTTGATTATTTTTGATCGACCAAAATCTTCTATAGCTGAAAGTTTCAGAGCGATTCGTAGTAATTTAAGTTTCCTTTTTAAAAGAAATGACAAAGAAGATACAAGCAAAATTTTGATGGTTACTTCTTCAGTTGGTGGCGAAGGGAAAACTTTCGTTTCTATGAATATGTCAGCTGCTTTTGCTATAAGCGGCAAAAAAACCATACTCTTAGGAATGGATTTGAGAAAACCTAAAATATTTGATGATTTTGAAATAAACAACAAAAAAGGATTGTCCAATTATTTGTCAGGAAACTCAAGTTTGGATGAAGTGATTCAAAAATCTAAAATAGATACTTTAGATATTATTACCGGAGGTCCAATTCCTCCCAATCCTTCTGAACTTTTGTTGTCCGATCGTCTGAGAGAATTGATTGCTGAACTGAGAAAAGAATATGAATTCATAGTGCTCGATACACCACCTATAGTTTTAGTTTCTGACGCTTTTGATTTGATGGAATATGCAGATGCAACTCTTTATGTGACGCGTTTTGATTATACGTACAGAGGATTGTTGCAATCGATTTCAGATAAATATGACGAAGGAATAGTTAAAAATATCGGAATTGTATTAAACGACTTCCAAGCCAATGGCAGTTATGGTTATGGCTACGGTTACGGTTACGGCTACGGTTATGGTTATGGATATTTCGAAGAAGATGCAGATTTTGATCCAAGTGTGGTAGGAAGAATCAAACGTATTTTTAGTTTGAAAAGATACCTTAAGCGTTAAGTCTAATGTGGCTAAAAACAATTTTTGACTTTGTTTTCGCACTTTTATTATTGCCTATTTTATTGCCAATAATAATAATCTTAATAATTATTTCGACCATCGATACCAGTCAATTTGGATTGTTTACTCAAAAACGAATTGGTAAAGAAGCTAAACCTTTTCAGATTTATAAAATTCGAACGATGAGAGGAAATCAACCAAGTGATGTAACGAGCGTTAAAACACATAAAATAACTAAATGTGGTCAATTTTTTAGAAAAACTAAATTGGATGAATTGCCACAATTGTTCAATATCATCAAAGGTGAAATGAGCTTTGTAGGTCCAAGACCAGACGTTGTAGGTTATGCCGATTTGTTGGAAGGTGAAGATCGAATTATTTTAACGGTAAAACCAGGAATTACAGGTCCAGCGCAATTGGCTTTTAGAAATGAAGATGAAATTCTTAATCAAAAAGAAAATCCTCTGAAGTATAATGACGAAGTTTTATGGCCAAAAAAAGTAGAAATCAATAGACAATATGTCAAAAATTGGTCATTTGTAGAGGATATCAAATATATCTTACAAACGATCATCTAACTTCTTAACTTATTGGATCAAATTGAAATAAACTATTTAAGATGTTTTTGTCTTAAATAAATAAAGCTTTAACTTTGCTAAATTAAATAGAGTATGTTTTCAAGGTCATGCAAATATGGACTCAAAGCCATGGTCTATATCGCAACGAATTCTTTCGAAGGAAAGAATGTAATGAAAATTAAGGAAGTTGCAGAAAATAGCAATTTACCAGTTGCATTTACAGCTAAACTAATGGGGATTTTATCGAAACATAATTTGATTCAATCTCAAACGGGGCCAAATGGCGGATTTTATCTCGAACAAGAAAAATTGCATGAAATTAAATTGAGTCAAATTGTCCAAGCAATTGATGGTGACTTTGTTTACAAAGGTTGTGGATTGGGATTGAATTATTGCGATATCGAAAATCCTTGCCCTTTGCACGACGATTTTAAACAAATTAGAGACGGTTTGAAAAACATGTTAGAAAGTACTTCTATTTATGATTTAGCAATAAAAGTAAAACAAGGTCAGTCTTTTTTATCACCAATGATTGACGAAAATTTAATGAAATGAGTGAATTAAGAGATATAGAAGTTTGGGACGATGTAAAAGCTATGGTTGATCAATTCTATGGGAAAATTAGACAAGATGACCTGCTGAAGGATATTTTCAACAATATAATTCAAGACAATTGGCCAGAACATTTGGATAAAATGTATCGTTTTTGGCAAACTGTTTTGCTGCAAGAACGAACTTACAACGGAAGACCATTTATTCCACATATGAGAATGCCGGTCGAAGAAAAACACTTCAACCGTTGGGTAGATCTTTTTTGTGAAACTGTGGATGAACTGTTTTCAGGTACAAGAGCGGAAACTGCAAAATGGCACGGAAAAAGAATGGCTAAAATGTTCTTGTCTAAAATCGAATATTTTAGAGAAAATAACCAACAAACTCCGATTCAATAATTCTAAAGTCAATCCACTCTTCAAAATTTGAATTTATGTATTCCATTCGAATCAAACGAGTGTACGAGCCAGTCGAGGAGACCGATGGCTATCGAATGTTGGTCGATAGATTGTGGCCGAGAGGAATTTCTAAGGAAAGAGCCAAACTTGACGAATGGAATAAAGAAATTGCTCCATCGACAGAATTGAGAAAATGGTTTGGACATGATGAAAATAAATTTGAATCATTTGAAGAAAAATATAGAGAAGAATTAAATTCAAAAATAGACGAATTGAAAAGAATCAAATCAATTGCTACTCAACAAAATTTATGTCTGATTTTCGCTTCTAAAATTCCGGAATTAAGCCAAGTCAGTGTTTTACTGAAAGTCCTAAACGAATTAGAAATTTAAAATTCAAATGACTCTCTGTGCAATCATTTATTATTCTTAATTTTTTTAACTTTAAAGCATTGACTCTCTGTCTTTATGAGTTGGAATTCGCTGAAGTCCTTTATTCATCTAAGTTTTAGTATCTTTGTGTGAAATTCTAAGCAATGGGTCGGTAATAGTTTTATAAATTTCAAAAACTATTCATTCAACACCATTACTTTCATAAACATTTATTAAACACGTATTGTACGGAAATCGTAAATCAAAATGGATAAAAAACTCCTAAGGTTTTACCCTTCTCCTATCAATAGAAGATTGAAAATTTTTTGGAAAGAAGGAAAGAAAATTTTAAACACTAAAAACGCAAATTATTCTTATGACGGACTTCAAGAAGTCTTAAACAAAGGTTTGGACCGAATTCCAATGGAAGAAATTAACTCGGTTCTCGTTTTAGGAATGGGTGGTGGGTGTGTGGTCGATTCTTTAAGAAATAAATATTTTTATTATGGTCCAATTGTAGGAGTGGAGTTGGATCCAGTGATCATTGAAATCGCTGAAAAAGAATTTAATATTTCTCAATATGACGACGTTAAGATCATCCAAGCCGATGCAAAACGTTTTTTACCTACACACGACAAAAAATACGATTTGATTGTAATCGATGTCTTCATTGACATCAAAGTGCCTAAAAAATTCTATTCACCGAAATTCTGGAAGAAAATTGAAGACAAAGTAGAAGATAATGGTTTTGTCTTGTTTAATGCCGGAATTGATCTTTCCCAAAAGGATATCGATGCTTTTTTAGACAATATTCCAGATAGTTTTGTTTATTTCATTAAAACAAATGTGATGCGAAGCAATACGGTTTTTGTTTTGCAAAGAGTTTATTAAAATCATTGATTCATTGATTGCCTTTTCATTCTTCCAAAGAGTTTATTTTCAAAAAATTACTAAAACATTAACTTAATTTTTTGAATGTGCTTTTATAGATGAATTAAATTTGTATTTACAATTAAATGCAATGATTATGAAAACATTAAACTTTTTAATAGCTTTTGTAGCATGGATCGGATTGAGCTATGCACAAGATGGATATCAATCAGTTGCACAAACACCAACTGAAATCCAAAATTTTGTAAAAACACATTTTCCGAATCATCAAATCGTAGCTTATAAGCTGGACAAAGATGATGGGAAAACAGAACATGAAATCAAACTCAATGGAGGAATTGATTTAGAATTTGACCAAAATTTAAAAGTGAAAGATATAGATTCAAAATCTGCTTTGCCAAATTCTTTATTTGCTAAAGAAATTAGAGATTATATTTCCAATCACTTTCCCAACGCTCAAGTGATGGAATGGAAGAGAAAAGCCAATGGGCAGAAAGTAGAATTGAACAATGATGTAGAATTGTATTTTGATGCAAATGGTAAATTCATTCGAGCGGACCATTAATTTCAAAAAATCAAATAATTTAATTCACCTTCGTTGAGAAGGTGAATTTTTTTATAAAAAAAGGAGAAATTCTAAAACTGAATTAGAATTTCTCCTTAACTAAAAATATAAATTATGAAATTAAACTTGGATTACACCTAAGTTAAAAGGCTTTTCAATAGGAGAGTGGTTAGCTGCTTCAATTCCCATAGAAATCCATTTTCTCGTATCGATTGGATCGATTACAGCATCCGTCCAAAGCCTTGCAGCTGCATAATATGGGCTGGTTTGTTTGTCGTATCTTTCTGTAATTTCTTTTAATAATTTTTCCTTTTTCTTCTCATCAATTTCTTCGCCTTTGGCTTTTAATGAAGCTTCCTGGATTTGTAAAAGAACTTTCGCGGCTTGTTCTCCTCCCATAACTGCTAATTTAGCCGAAGGCCAAGCAAATATCAAACGTGGGTCATAAGCTTTTCCACACATAGCATAATTTCCTGCACCGTATGAATTTCCTACGATTACAGTGAATTTTGGTACTACAGAGTTAGCAACTGCATTCACCATTTTTGCACCATCTTTTATAATGCCTCCATGTTCCGATTTTGAACCCACCATAAATCCTGTTACATCTTGTAAAAATACAAGAGGAATTTTCTTTTGATTACAATTGGCGATGAATCTCGTGGCTTTATCAGCTGAATCCGAATAAATCACCCCACCGAACTGCATTCCATCTTTTTTTGATTTCACGATTTTTCTTTGATTGGCAACTATTCCTACCGCCCAACCATCGATTCTCGCATAACAGCAAATCAGGGTTTTTCCATAATCAGCTTTGTATTCATCAAATTCAGAATTATCGACCATTCGCTTGATGATTTCATACATATCATATTGCTCAGTTCGACTCGCTGGTAAAATCCCATAAATTTCATTCTCGTCCAAAGCCGGTTTTTGTGGTTCAATTCGATTGAAACCTGCTTTTTCATAATCACCGATTTTGCCCATAATCGATTTGATTCTATCCAAAGCATCTTTGTCATCCTTTGCTTTGTAATCGGTAACTCCAGAAATTTCACAATGCGTAGTCGCACCTCCCAAAGTTTCATTGTCTATCTCTTCACCAATTGCAGCTTTTACCAAATAACTTCCCGCCAAAAAGATAGATCCAGTTTTATCAACTATCATTGCTTCATCGCTCATGATTGGCAAATAAGCTCCTCCTGCTACACAACTTCCCATCACAGCTGCGATTTGAGTGATTCCCATTGAACTCATGATCGCATTGTTTCTGAAAATTCTTCCAAAGTGTTCTTTGTCAGGGAAAATTTCATCTTGCATCGGTAAATAAACTCCTGCACTATCGACTAAATAAATGATAGGTAGTCGATTTTCCATAGCTATTTCTTGTGCGCGTAAATTCTTTTTTCCTGAAATAGGAAACCAAGCTCCCGCCTTTACTGTAGCGTCATTTGCAACAACAATACATTGCTTTCCTGAAATATATCCGATTTTTACAACTACACCACCACTTGGACAACCTCCTTCTTCTTCATACATCTCATCTCCAGCAAATGCTCCAATTTCTATCGAAGGTTTTCTTGCATCCAATAAATAGTCTATTCTCTCTCTTGCGGTTAATTTGCCTTTGGCTTTGTGCTTTTCAATTCTCTTTTTTCCTCCGCCTAAATGAATTTGAGCCAATTTTTTTCTCAAATCCGATACTTGTAATTTGTTTTTATCTTCTCTTTTATTGAATTCTAAATCCATGGTTTTTTTATGTTTCTGCTCAAAAATACAATTATCGAATCAAATAAATAAATTTGTTTCTGTTTCGATGTATTTTTTGCAATAATTGATGATTTCAGGGAAAAATTCATTGAAATCATTGTCCAATTGCTCTTCATATATATTCAACTCATTGACAGCATCTTCTATATTGTTTTCAAATTTCGCCCTCTGACTGATTCCTTCCAAAGTTTTTTTCACTCCCTCTTTGGTTTGATAGGTTCTAAACCAATCCATCTTTAACATGTATTTGATGATGTATTGTAAACGAGGAGGAAAAGTGTCGAAATTCTTTCTAAACAAAGCATATGCGTCTTCTATGAACTTTTCAAGAGGAATTTTTGAATATTTGTTCCAATTTAAAATTAAAAAATAATCATAAAACACATCGATGATAACAGGCGAATATTTTCCATAATTTTTATGGAACAATTGACTGCTTCTTTTGACTACCTCATGCTGATCTGTGAACGTATCGATCGAGCGATGGAGTTTTATGCCCAATTGAATGCCTTTGGGATAATTCGTGAAATCCTTTCCTCTCACGATTTCTCCATAAAGATTGCCGAGTTGAATTTCTTCGTTTTGAAACGATAAATATTGATGTGCTAAATAGTTCATAGTATTATGCACTAATTTAGAAAATCTTTGATGAAGTTTTAGGTTTTAACCAATATTTAATTATTCCAATCAGAATTTGAATATTCTTCAAAACTTCCATCGTCAAAAAAGAGCAGTGCTCGAATTAGATTTTTATTGGATCGATTTGAAGAATGCTTTTTTTCTTCTGTGGAAATTTCTTTTTCCTCGGATTCAAAGAGCGAAGCTTGAAGAATTTTGTCTGTCGAATTTTCTAAATTTTTATCCTCGATTTCTTCTTCTTTTTCTATTCCAAAAATCAACCAATCTGTATCAATTTCCGGAAAAGAATTTTTGATTTTAATCAGAAATTCTAAACTCGGATTGTTACGTCCAGAAGTGATGTGAGAAATTGCTGATCGTTGCACTTCAATTTTGTCGGCAAATTCGGAGGGTGTAAGCCCCGATTTTTCCATGATTTCTATGATTCTATTTTTCAACTCCATTTTACAAATATAAACAATGAATTTACATTTCGCAATAGGTGTAAAATAGTGTTTAATGACAAATTTACTTAAAGTATAATTGAATTTAAACTTTATTTAAAATGAAATAATAAATAGATATTCAAATAGTTATGTAATTAAAATATCATTCTTTTAATTGATTGAGCTATGAATGACTAAATGTCTCATTCTTCAATTTACAAAAGTAAATTACAAATGTAAATCGATTTTGGAATTTGATTTAACGAACGATTGATGATGAATTCGAACTTATATATGTTCATTAAATTTTGGATTCTTTAAATCGCCTTAAATTCGATTTTAAAAAATTGTATCTTCGTTCAATGGAATTATTGGAATTATTTGAGCGCACCTACTCTTTGGTCAAGGTAGATGGATTTGAAGAAAAATATCTTGGATTTGAACAACTGAAAAAATATCTCGAATCAAATTTTCCTGATAAAAAATTGATAGGAAAATCTTTTTTAGGTAAAGAAATTTTTTCGTTAAAAATGGGAAATGGACCGATAAAAATTTTAGCTTGGTCACAAATGCATGGCAACGAAAGTACGGGAACTCGATCGATGTTTGATGTTTTTGAGTTTTTGAAAAACAATGAAAATTGGTCTTATCCATTGCTCGAAAAAGTGACTTTTTATTTTATTCCGATGTTAAATCCTGATGGAGCTACGAATTATGCAAGAAGAAATGCATTTGGAATTGATATCAATCGAGATTTTTTGCAAGAAGCTTCACCTGAAATTAAGGTTTTAAAGAAATATGTCCAAGAAATAAAACCTGACTTTCTATTTAATCTACATGATCAACGCACAATCTTCAATGTTGCGAATATCGATAAACCTGCTACGCTGTCATTTTTAGCTCCTTCTTTTGATTTGAATCGATCGATCAATGATGTGAGAATTAAATCCATGTCAGTTATAAATCATATGTTTAAAGGACTTCAGAAGGTGATTCCAAACCAAGTGACTCGATTTTCAGATGAGTTTTATCCGACTTCAACAGGTGATAATTTCACGAAAATGGGCTATCCATGCATTTTGTTCGAAGCTGGACATTTTGCAAATGATTATAAAAGAATTAAAGTTAGGAAATTCAATGCTTTAGCGATTTTATTGGCTTTGGAAAAAATTGCGAAGGAAGATAATTTTACGAAAGGAGATTATTTTGAAATTCCAGAAAACAACAAATTGTATTTGGATATAATTCTTAGAAATGTGAAGGTGAAAAGCTGTGATAATGAAGCTTTAACCGATATAGGAATTTATTTCGTTGAAAATTATAATTTCGAAAAACAAAAACTTGAATTTATTTCAAGAGTTGAAGAAATCGGTGATTTGTCGAAGTTATATGGACATGTGGATGTAGATGTCAAAGGTGAAATTTATCAAGGAAATTCTTCGAACTTTCCAAAAGTGGAAGAGTTGGCTGATTTTACATTAGGTTCATTTGTTTTTGAGAAAGGAATTTACAAGAGCTAAACAAATATTTATATCTTTGTTTTCTTAAATAAATAAATATGAAAAGAGCTCTAGCCTTAATTCTATTGACTTTATTTCTAACGTCTTGCGAAGGTCCTTATATATTTAATAGAGTTGTCAATTTGAAAGATGGCGACAAAATGTTATTGGGTGGAGTGAGTCGAGAATCTTTTGAAAAAGCTCCTTTTTCAGAGTGGTTTCAAGAAAATTATGAAGCTTATGAAACCAATGATGCAATGATCAAAGATTTCAGAAATAAGTTGAAAAGACATAGAATAGAGGTTTTTCTTGGAACTTGGGATGAAGAATCTAAATTGCGATATCCTCAGTTCATCAAGGTTTTAGATCAAGCGAAATTTCCAGAACAAAGATTGCTTACATATGCTGTAAATACGAGTAAACGCAGTTTTTATAGTGAAGAGAGAGGGAAAAATATTGAACATTTACCAACTTTTATTTTTTATAAAGGTGGTAAAGAAGTAGGCCGAATTGTAGGTTTTCCTGTTTCGGGCTCATTTGAAGAAGATATTTTGATGATAGTCAATGGGAAAGCATTTACTCCAAATTATCAATAAAATTGAAAAAATACATTTTTTTAGGCATAGGATTGTTGTTAGGAATTGTTCTGACATTTCTGTTGATGCGACAATTTCAAGAAAATAGAATTTCGGATCATTCCCATGTGATTGCTTATGAAATCAAGCGAATGAACAAGATGGTGGTCGCTGAACAGAGTTTTTCTGAAATTTATTCGCATAAAAACAGCAGATCATTGCCATTTATTCATGATTATTTCAGTTTTGACAAGAAGGTTTTGCTGATGGTCAATGCAAAAGTTCAAGCAACTTATGATTTGAGTCAATTGGATATAGAAATCGATGAAAAAAACAATAAAATTATCATTAATTCTATACCTGATTTGGAACTTCAAGTGTATCCGGATGTTCAATTTTATGATTTAGAGCAAAGTAGATTCAACTCTTTTAAAAAGGATGAATTGAATAAAGTCAAGCAAAATGCGATCAAAGAAATTGAAAAAAAGATAGATAGAAATAAATTGGAGCAAGAAGCCAAAGAGCAATTGCTTCAAAACTTATTGGATTTATATCTTTTGGCGAGAGCATATGATTGGGAAATTGAAGACAGAACTGAATTTGCTGAGGAATTAGAAGAAATGTTTAGATAGGTAATTTTCTACTTACCATCCAAGAAACAATCCCACCAATCAAAAGAACAGTTAGCGTTACAATCAAATAATTAAATGCTGTAAATTCAAATGGAAATGGTACATATGGATTCGCCATGACTAATCTGAATTGATTTTGTAAAATTCCAATAGTTGAGCCTAAAAATAATCCAAAAGCGACAGAAAAAACAGTGATCAGCATACCCGTTTGAAAGAAAATTCGTTTGATACTCGAACGCGTCATTCCGAAGCTCCACATGGTTTTGATTTGATTTTTTTTGTCGATGATAATGATGATGATTGCTCCTGCTAAGTTGAATGAGGCGATGATTATGACCAAAGTAAATATGAGATAGATAATGAGGTTTTCTACGTTCATAACTTTCAAAAAGGTTGCATCTATGTCCTGACGGGTTTGCACCAAATATTGATTACCTAATTCACTTTGCAACTTATTTTTGATTTGATTCGCAGAAGCATTATTGTTCAATTTAATTTCAATTCCATAAGCAGAATTTTCAGGCAATTCCAATAAAATTTGCGTCAATTCTAAAGGTGAAAAAATGTATTTATCATATTGTTCACTAATGATAAAAACTCCGATAGGATTTGCAACTACAGAATTAAAAGCTTCTTCTTCGGTAGTGATCAAACCAACTCCAGGTTTTGGCATTCTCAATCGACTCGGATGTTGATTGTCTAAATAGAGCTGCAATCGCCTTGCGACTCCATCTGATGCGAGAATTTCATAAGGAGATTTAAAGTCAAAATAGGAACCATAAACTATGGCTGTATCAACTTTTACTACATCTCTATAATGTTCATCGACTCCTTTGATATAAGCAATGTCTTGTTTATCATCGAATTCGATGGAAACTTTTTCTTCTATAATTTTTGAAAAAGCTTTGATTTCATTTGTATTTTGAAGTGTATTTAAAACATTGTTTATTTCTGGTAAAACTTTTCCTTGGGTAGGTGAAATTTTCAAATCAGGATTTACATTGTTCAAAAACTGTAAATTCATTTTTTCTAAACCTGAAAAAACAGAAAGAATGATAAATAGTGCGGTTGTGCCTATGGTAATTGCAAATACAGCAATTGAAGTGATGATGTTTACACCAGTGATTTTTGATCTGGTAAAAAGATAACTGATGAGTCCCATAAATATGGACAATAAACCAGTTGAAATGAAAATTAAAACCAAAAATTTAATCCAAAGATTGGGAACTGGAAAGGAAAAAATTAAAATAAAAGAAATCAAGGTCATGAAAACTCCCATTGAAAGTTGAATTCTCAATCTGATTTTATTATTAATTTTCCTGAGTAATCTGTTGAAAATTAAGTAAATAATGGAAATTTGCCCGATGACATAAGCAAAGGATAAACTATAAATAATTGCAATTTGTAAGTTGCTAAGGACTTGATTGGGAAACAATAATTGTTGAAAAATAATAAGTGCTGAGTTTCCAATATAAGTCAAAGTTCCGATTGATAAAGCGGATAGTGCAATGATCACTAAGCTAATCAATAGGGTATAAGTGTTGTATCTTTTTGCTATATAAAGAGAAATGTTTTTCATTTACAAAATTGGGTTGTCACCTTTTCCTTTCAGCGCTCGCTCTATTTTCTCCATTTTGTCCAAAGATACATCTAAATAAAATAGAAGTTCTGGAGCAAATCTCATATTTTTTGCAGCAGATTTAGCGATCATTGTTCGATACATAGGAGCTTTCTCTTTGATATCTTTGATGATGTTGTCGCTATTGTCTGTTGGGAAAATACTAAGATAAACTTTGGCTGTTGCAATGTCAGGAGTAACAGTCACTTTGGTTACAGAAATCAAGTTACCACTGTAATTATCTTTTGCTTCTCTTCTAAAAATTTCAGAAAGTTCTTGTTGAAATGCTTTTGCAACTTTTTTTTGTCGATTTGTTTCCAATATAAAATATGATTTGTTTTTGCGAAATTAATGCTTTTTTGTAAATACTGACTTAGATCTAAGGTAAAATCGATTGAATCGATTCGACCTATGTTTATTTATAAAGAAAGCTGCAATTCGAAAATTGCAGCTTTAAAAGTTTTATTAATATTAAATTAATTAAGTGTTTTGTTCAGTTATTTTCTTTTTGACAGTGATTTTCACTCCATCTTTCTCCTCATTCATTTCAAGCAATAATTGATCGCCTTCACTGATATTTGAATTGATGATTTCTTCTGCCATTGGATCTTCTATGTATTTTTGAAGTGCTCTCTTCAATGGTCTTGCACCATAATCTTTGTCAAATCCTTTATCAGCAATGAAACTCTTAGCTTCTTCAGTCAACTCCAATTGATAACCTAAATCAGAAAGTCTGCTGTAAAGTTTTTCTAATTC
>DEQC01000038.1:16202-46323 GCA_002359055.1 Flavobacteriales bacterium UBA3376
AATTCAGGAGCAAAGGTTTTCTTCAAAGCATTTTCAATAGTGCTTTTTGCTCTGTCATCTGAACTTTCTCTTTTAGCCGTAGTTCCAAATCCTACTCCATCACCAAATTCCTTCAATTGACGTGTACCAATATTGGAAGTTAGTATAATGATAGTATTTCTGAAGTCAACTTTTCTTCCTAAACTATCCGTTATATGTCCATCGTCCAATACTTGCAACAAGATATTGTAAACATCTGGGTGTGCTTTTTCGATTTCGTCTAAAAGTATTACTGAATATGGTTTTCTACGAACTGCTTCAGTCAATTGTCCACCTTCTTCATATCCAACATAACCTGGAGGTGCACCAACTAATCTTGAGATCGCAAATTTCTCCATGTATTCACTCATATCGATTCTAATCAAAGAATCTGGAGAATCAAAAAGTTCAGTGGCAAGTACTTTTGCTAATTGGGTTTTACCTACACCCGTTGTACCTAAGAAAATAAAAGAACCAATTGGTCTTCCTGGATCCTTCAATCCAGCTCTATTTCTTTGAATGGCTTTAACAACTTTGTGTATAGCTTCATCTTGACCGATAACTTTTCCTTTCATCAACTCATTCATCTGAGCCAATTTTTTCAGTTCTTTTTCGGCCACTCTATGAACTGGAACTCCACTCATCATAGAAACTACTTCTGCTACATTTTCTTCGGTAACTGTTTCTCTATTTTCTTTAGATGCTTGAATCCATTCAGCTTGAGCTGTTTTGAGTTGATTCTCGATTTGTTTTTCAGTATCTCTAAGTTGTGCAGCTTCTTCGTATTTTTGACTCTTTACAACTTTTGTTTTCTCTTCTCTGATTTCCTCTAATTTCTTTTCTAAATCTAAGATTTCTTGAGGAACTTTTATGTTTTTGATGTGTACTCTTGAACCTGCTTCATCCAAAGCATCAATTGCTTTGTCCGGTAAAAACCTGTCAGTGATATATCTCGAAGTGAGATTTACACAAGCTTGAATGGCTTCTTCTGTATAGGTAACATTGTGATGTGCCTCGTATTTGTCTTTGATTTGATTTAGAATCTCAACAGTTTCTTCTGGAGTCGTTGGTTCAACCATTACTGTTTGGAATCTTCGAACCAATGCACCATCTTTTTCGATGTATTGGCGGTATTCGTCCAAAGTCGTTGCACCTATACACTGAAGTTCACCTCGAGCCAAAGCTGGTTTGAACATATTTGAAGCGTCCAAAGAACCTGTAGCGCCACCTGCACCTACGATGGTGTGCAATTCGTCTATGAATAAAATGATGTCATCATTTTTCTCTAATTCATTCATGATGGCTTTCATTCGCTCTTCGAATTGACCTCTGTATTTGGTTCCAGCAACTAAACTTGCCAAATCCAAAGTAACAACTCTTTTGTTGTAAAGTACTCTCGATACTTTTCTTTGGATAATTCTCAAAGCCAAACCTTCAGCTATAGCAGATTTACCAACTCCTGGCTCACCGATGAGCAATGGGTTGTTTTTCTTTCTTCTACTCAAAATTTGAGAAACTCTTTCGATCTCTTTTTCTCGTCCTACAACTGGATCTAACTTACCTTCAATCGCAATTTGAGTTAAATCACGACCGAAATTATCCAAAACTGGAGTTTTGGTTTTTGAAGTTCCTCTTGGAGTAGATCTCTCAAAATCACCTCTTTGACCTTGACTTTCATCATCGCCAAAGTTCGCTTCTGCTCTTGGAGTTTCTTCGGCTTCTTCGTCCGAATAATGAAATTTGAACTCAGACTTTACGGTATTGTAATCGATGTCCAACTTATTTAAAAGTTTGGTAATCGGATCGTTCTCGTTGCGAAGAATACATAGCAAAAGATGAACAGTGTTGACTGTTGAATTTTTAAAAAGCTTAGCTTCTAAAAAGGTTGTTTTCAACGCTCTTTCTGCTTGCTTGGTCAATTGTATATTTTGTTGAGCATTGGAAAAACTCTCCTTTGGTGGAGCCAATAGTTCAACTTTTTCTCTTACTTCTTTCAGGTCTACATTTAGGTCTTCCAGAATAGAAAGCGCTTTGCTGTCACCATCTCTTAGAATACCCAAAAGTAAATGTTCTGTTCCTATCTGGTCATGCCCCAATCGTAAAGCTTCTTCTTTACTATAAGCAATAACGTCTTTTACTTTTTGTGAAAAATTATCGTTCATTATAAATCTCTTACTAACAAATATAAATACTTATTTCGTTAATACACATAAACGGTGCCATATTTATTAAATCCATACAGTGCATAATTGTCTGCCAATTTAGCAATTTAATTATGAGAAATCGGACAATATTTCAGTTTAATTTGTTGATTCTTAACATTGATTTGTGTGATAGATGTGGTTTGAACCGTTTCAAATTTTTCGTTGGGCAACATCATCAATTCTTTATGCAATTTGAAAATTTCATCTAAATCTTGATTTCCCAATTTTTTGAATTCTTCTATATGCGATAGTTTTTCATCCTTCGTGTACAAAGGTGAAGACGAACGAATGATTAACTTTTCATTCGTATGATCTTCCAAATGTTTGTTTTTTTCGTCCCAAACCAAAATCTTTTTCTCATTGATTTTTCGATTCAGCATAATCATAGTAAATGGCTCAATTCCTTCCAAATCAACTTTCTCAACAAATTCATCAATCGAATGATAATTCAATAAATCGATCAAAACCAAGCCACGACTTTTTCTATAAGGTGGTTGATGCGAGTGCATTTTATATTCTCCATTCAATATGCAACACACATATTCTTCAGAGTGAAAAATCCATGTTCCTCCAGAAACCAAATCTTTGGGAGCTGTATATTTTTTCCCATTGATCGTTTCAGTGAAAATTTCATTTGAAGTAGGTCTAAGATGTGATTCATCGCGATTATGAGTTAAAATAAAATCGTTTTTTTCTGAACTAAAAATACTAACTATGCACAAAATATTTAATTTTGGATAAAGTTATTAATTATTATTTTTGTTCAAATTACTTATGCATGGTAAAAACTTCAACCGTTTTGTTGCGTCAGATTTCTGAGTTGATCCAAAAGTTGGAAACTCATGAATATACGCGAGAACTTTCTATCTTAAACGGCAATACCATTGGAAAACACATCCGCCACATTTTGGAGTTTTATCAGTGTTTGATTCAAGCACATGATTCTTCAACTTTGAATTATGATGAACGAAATAGAGATTTGACCATCGAAACTTCAATCGATAAAGCGCAAAGTGTAATCGAAGAAATAATTTCTGAAATCAGAAATTTAGATTTGAAAAAAGAAATCGATTTGAAACAAGGTTTATTTGATGCTGAAATTCTTATAAAATCAAGCATTGAAAGAGAATTTTTGTACAATATAGAACACACGGTTCATCATTTAGCAATTGTAAGAATCGCTATCGAACAAAGCTTTGAGCATATTTCTCTTCCTCAAGATTTTGGAGTTGCATTTTCAACCAAGAATTATCGTGAAAGCTTTCAAAATTAAACCTTATGAATATTGGCCTTATTGGCTTTTTTACGCACCTTTTGTTCCTTATTGGATTTTGAGGTCGATACAATCTTCTTCGTTTAGTTATTTCTGTAAAGTCAATCCAGGCATAGAATTCGGTGGATTTTTAGATTATTCGAAATTTGATTTACTCGATCAATTGCCCAATGAATTCAAACCTAAATCGATTTTAATTCAAAATAAAGATGAATTTGTAAATTCCTTTGATTTTCCATTCATAGTCAAACCCAATTTGGGAGAAAGAGGTGTAAATGTTGAATTGATACAATCAACAACTGATTGGGAAAATTATTCAT
Organism: Flavobacteriales bacterium UBA3376; assembly: GCA_002359055.1. Lineage (GTDB taxonomy): Bacteria > Bacteroidota > Bacteroidia > Flavobacteriales > Weeksellaceae > Moheibacter. The sequence goes on from DEQC01000038.1 coordinate 20,018, forward strand.
TCGACCAAAATATAATTATCCAAGAATTCATCGATTTACCCTTAGAATTTGGAGTGTTTTATGTTCGTGAACCCGATCACGAAAAAGGTGAAATATTATCGATTACAGGTAAAGAATTTTTGGTTTTTAAATCAGATGGGAAAACAACCTTAGAAGAATTTGTTTTGAATCATCCGAGAACTGCGACAAGGGTTGATCATTTGAAAAATAAATTCAAAGATCAATGGAGAATTTTGCTTCCTAAAGGTGAAGAGATACTTTTGGAGCCGATTGGAAACCATAACCGAGGAACGCGATTTTATGATGCATCGGATTTGATTACTAAAGAGTTGAGCGATGCAATGGACAAATTGTCAAAGCATCTGAATGGATTTTATTATGGTCGTTTCGATGTGAAGTCAAAATCGATCGATGCCTTTAAAAAAGGTGAATTTGTAGTTTTAGAAGTCAATGGTGCAAACTCAGAGCCGACGCATATTTACGATCAAAAGTTCAATTTGATTCAAGCTTATCGTGAAGTAAAATCCCATTTGGATTATCAATATAAAATTTCGAAGTTCCATTCAAAAACTCATCGACCGAAAGATTTTTATCGAGCAATTTGGAAAAGAATTTCTCGAAAATTCAAATAAACAGCAATTATGTCATGTTTTGGTCGATGGAATACTTTGTGAAATTGATGCACTAAATTTACAGCATGAAATATCCCTTTCCTAAAAATTCTTTGTACGTTCCTTTGATTTTGCTTGTGATGATTTGGGGAACTTTTATTTTACAAGCTTTTGGTTTGGGAGAATTTAACTGTTATGGTATAGTTCCTCGCAATTGGATTGGATTGAGAGGGATTTTGTTCAGTCCTTTGTTTCATTCGGGTTGGAAACATATACTCAACAACACTTTTCCATTGATTGTTTTGAGTTTTTTTGCGGTTTTATTTTATCAGCGAATCGCTTATTATGTGATCGCTTTCGGATGGATTTTCACGGGTTTATTGGTTTGGTTATTTGGAAATTTATTGTCAGGCGACACCATAGGTTGTCATATAGGCGCAAGTAATTTGGTTTATTTGTTGGCTTCTTTTGTTTTCTTTGGTGGAGTTTTAAATGGATCAAGAAATTTAATTGCGATTTCATTGATAGTAGTTTTCTTGTATGGAAGTATGGTTTGGGGAGTAATTCCTGAAGAATATTTACCGAATTTTTATCGAGAAAGTAACAATCGCATTTCGTGGGAAGGTCATTTGTCAGGAGCGATAGTAGGACTTATTTTTGCAGTTTTGACGAAGAATTATGGTCCTAAGGAAAAATCTTATTCTTGGGAAGAAAGGGATGAGTTGGATGCGCGTGAGGAATGGCTTTGGCAGCGATATAAGGAATCTTTGTCAGAAGAAGAAAGAAGAGCCATCGAAGAAAAATATGGTGAATTACCTGAGGAAGAAGATGATGAAGAGAGAAAAGTCGATGATAAAAAAGATGACGATGATTATTGGTTCACAACTTATACATAATTTCATTATCACTGTATAAATTTAAATAATTGCATTTGTATAAACTTTAACTGTTTTATGTTATATTACAAGCATGCTCGATTGACTTTTGGGTCACGGGTTTATTTTCATTTCCAAACAAAAAACATTTAAATTATAAAATGAGAGAGAATTTCACTCCAAAATTATTTTCATTATTAAAACAAGGGATAAGTCGCGAACAAATTCAGAAGGATTTGATGGCGGGATTGATAGTAGGAATTGTTGCATTGCCTTTGGCGATTGCTTTTGCAATTGCCTCTGGAGTATCGCCTGAGAAAGGAATTATCACTGCGATAGTTGCTGGATTGGTTATTTCTGTTTTAGGAGGAAGTAGGGTTCAAATCGGAGGGCCGACGGGTGCATTTATCGTTATTGTTTATGCAGTTGTACAGGATCATGGAGTCGATGGATTGATCATTGCCACCTTTATGGCGGGAATTATGCTCATAGGAATGGGGTTTGCACGGCTTGGAAATCTTCTGAAATTTATTCCCTATCCACTCATTGTTGGTTTTACAAGTGGAATTGCTGTCATTATATTTTCCTCTCAAATCAAAGATTTTTTCGGTTTACCTATAGATACAGTTCCAGCCAATTTTATCGATAAATGGAAAGTTTATTCTCAAAATTTTCATGGAATCAATTGGTTTTCAGTTGCAATTGCAGTTGTAACCATAATTATTTCATTGAATTTTCAGAAAATTTATAGTAAAATTCCAGGATCTATTGTAGCTATTACTTTAACAACATTGTTGGTTTATATATTTAAAATTCCGGTAGATACCATTGAGAGCACATTTGGAGAAATTCCAAATAAACTTTCGATGCCATCGATTCCCAACATTGATTTTGCGACTGTCCAACAATTGATTCAACCTGCTTTTGCTATTGCGTTGTTGGGTGGAATTGAATCTTTGCTTTCAGCGGTAGTTAGTGATGGTATGATCGGTAGGCGACATCGATCCAATGTGGAATTGATCGGTCAAGGAGCAGCCAATTGTATGTCGGCTATGTTTGGTGGAATACCAGCAACAGGTGCGATAGCAAGAACTGCTACCAATGTAAAAAATGGAGGTAGAACGCCCATAGCTGGAATTACTCATGCATTGGTTTTATTGGTGATTATGTTGGTGCTTTCTCCATTGGCAAAACTAATTCCTATGGCTTGTTTGGCTGGAATCCTGATCGTGGTTTCTTATCATATGAGCGAATGGAGACAATTCAAAATGTTGTTAAAAGGAAATAGGAGTGATGTGATGATATTGTTGGTGACTTTCTTTTTGACTGTGGTTTTCGATTTGATCATTGCTATCGAAGTTGGTATTGTATTGTCGAGCTTTGTTTTGATGAAACGAATGAGTGACACGACTGAGATTAAACTTTCAAGAGATTCGTTTACAAGAGATGAAGAGTTGGAAGATGATGAAGTGGTTGTTTTACCAAAAGGAGTGACTATGTACGAAATTCATGGAGCTTTATTTTTTGGAGCTGCTCAAGCTTTCCAAGATACGATCAACCGAATGAATTATAGACCGAAAGTGTTGATCCTAAGAATGAGACACGTACTTTTTATAGATGCAACTGGAATTTATCGATTGAAAGAAATAATCAATAAATTCAAAGAAAATGATAGAAAAGTTATTCTCTCTGAAGTAAAACCTGAAATTTTAGAAGACCTTATGAAAGGTGAAGTTTTCTCAGTTTTGGACAAAAAAAATGTGGTTCCTTCAATAGAAGACGCAGCAGTAAGATCTGAAGAAATTCTTGAAGAACTAAAAGAGGTGTCTAAGCAATAAATTATTTGTTATAAGATTTTGGATCTATTGATGCAGGTGACCAATGTTTTAAAAATTCTAAAACTTTCTTAGGTGAATGGGCTTTTCCTTCTTCTAAATAAGCAGAGTTTTGGGTATGAATACGATTGCCGTTTTTATCTAAAATTACAAAAACGGGAAATCCAAATCTCTGTGGGAAATCTAAGGTTTCTAATACATCTAAATTCGAATTTTCTTTGCTGTAATTTAAATGAACAACTTCGAAATTTTCATTCAAGTATTTTGAAATTTCTTCATCGGTGGTCACTAAATCATGAAAGAGTTTGCACCATCCACACCAATTTCCTCCGACTTGGATCAATATATGTTTATTTTTGTTTTGAGCGATTTTAATTGCATTTTCGATCTCTTGCTTGGCATCGGCTTCAGGATTGTAAACGTTAAATTTTTCTTGTGCCATCAAAGCATTCGACATAAAGAACACCAAAGACAATATCAAAATATTTTTCATCGTATAAATTTTCTCCAAAATTAACCCAAAGAACCAAGTCGAGCAACATTCGTATATTTTTTAACGCATACTTTTGGAGGTGAAATGATAGATGTGATTGTAAGTGAGTATTTTAATGAAAATGTTTTTTGAAAGAAGAATGATTTTAAAATATTTCGAATAATTTCAGAAAAACAATTTATCAGATGTATTTTTATCTATATTTGTAGGTTCATTTTAGTAGTAAATTATTTTAACAATTCGTTTTAATTGAGAGATTTCTTTTTTAATGAATTAACTCCTTTAGAAGGTATAATTCGCGAAGTAGTATTTTTTTTAAGGGTTTGACTTATCGATACTTACACGTATAGAGCGATTTAGAAGTCTTAATTAAATAACCTTAAAAAATGAACACAAGATATTTAGATTTAATAGAGCAATCTTTTGACTTTCCGCAGGAAGAATTCACCTTAGAAGATGACAATTTATTGTTTCATGGAATTGATTTGATGAAATTGATTGAAGAGCATGGAACTCCTCTGAAGTTGACTTATTTGCCGAAAATTTCACAAAACATTCAGAAAACCAAGAAATGGTTCAATACTGCAAGAAGAAAAATTGGATATTCAGGAAAGTATAATTATTGCTATTGTACGAAAAGTTCACATTTTCATCACGTTTTAAAGGAAGCATTGACCAATGACATTCATATAGAAACTTCGTCGGCTTATGATATAAACATAGTTGAGAGTTTATTGGAAGAAGGCTTGTTGACCAAGGATAAATATGTGATTTGCAATGGATTTAAACGAGGGAGATATATCGAAAATATTTCGAGATTGATCAATAATGGTCACAAAAAAATAATTCCAATTCTTGACAATTACGAAGAATTACCATTGCTTTTAGAAGCGACTGATAAGAAATTTGAAATTGGAATTCGCATCGCTTCAGAAGAAGAACCGAAGTTTGAATTTTATACTTCTCGATTAGGTATTGGATATAAGGACATCGTTCCTTTTTATAACAATTTCATCAGAGATGAAGAGAATGTGAAGTTAAAAATGCTTCATTTCTTCATCAATACTGGTATCAGAGACAATTCTTATTACTGGAATGAACTCAGCAAATGTTTACGAGTTTATGTAAAGTTGAAATTGGTTTGTCCAAGTTTGGATAGCTTAAATATAGGTGGAGGTTTTCCAGTGAAAAATTCTCCTGGTTTTGAGTTTGATTATGAATATATGATCGAGGAAATCCTCACTCAGATTAAAACAATTTGTGATGAATGGGAAGTTCCTGTTCCGAATATTTTTACAGAATTCGGGTCATTTACAGTAGGAGAGAGCGGTGCTATTATTTATCAAGTTTTACAACAGAAAAAACAAAACGATAGAGAGTCTTGGAACATGATCAACTCATCTTTTATGACGACTTTGCCAGATGCTTGGGCGATTAACAAGCGTTTTGTGCTGTTTCCAGTGAATCGTTGGCACGATAGATACGAGCGGGTTTTGTTGGGTGGATTGACATGTGATTCTGATGATTATTACAATTCAGAACAGCATGTGAATGCGATTTATTTGCCTAAATTTAATCCTAAAAAACCTTTGTATGTAGGTTTTTTCAATACGGGAGCTTATCAGGACAATATTGGCGGATTTGGTGGAATTCACCATTGTTTAATTCCTCAACCGAAATATTTATTGATCGATGAAAATTACGACGTAGAAGTATTTTCAGAAGAGCAAAGTCATGAAGAAGTATTAGATATATTGGGTTATAATAAATTCAAAAAATAATTAAACAAATTTATAATTAAAATGAGTAAAGGACCAGTTAGTAAGTTTATAGAACATAACTATAGACATTTTAATGCAGCTGCTTTGATGGATGCTGCTAAAGGTTATGAAGCTCACTTGTTGGAAGGTGGGAAAATGTTGATTTCCTTGGCTGGCGCTATGAGTACTGCTGAGTTAGGGATTTCTCTGGCTGAAATGATTCGACAAGGGAAAGTCGATATTATTTCATGTACAGGTGCGAATTTAGAAGAAGATGTCATGAACTTGGTGGCTCATAAACATTATAAAAGAGTGCCTAATTATCGTGATTTGACACCTCAGCAAGAAAAAGAATTGTTGGATCAGCACTACAATCGTGTGACAGATACTTGTATTCCAGAGGAGGAAGCTTTTCGACGTTTGCAAAAACATTTAGAAGACGTTTGGAAAGCAGCCGAAGAAAAAGGCGAAAGATATTTCCCTCATGAATATATTTATCAAGTGGTGAATTCTGGTGTATTGGAGCAGTATTATGAAATCGATCCGAAGGATTCGTGGATAGTTGCTGCAGCTGAAAGAAACTTGCCAATTGTAGTTCCAGGATGGGAAGACTCTACTTGTGGAAATATATTTACTTCCAATGTAATTAAAGGAAATCTAAAAGCTTCTACAGTTAAATCAGGAATTGAATACATGATTTATTTGACCGAATGGTACCGAGCAAATTCAGGTGGAAAAGGTGTTGGTTTTTTCCAAATTGGTGGTGGAATCGCCGGTGATTTCCCGATTTGTGTGGTTCCGATGATGTATCAGGATTTAGAATGGGAAGATGTTCCTTTCTGGTCTTATTTCTGTCAGATTTCTGATTCGACTACCTCTTATGGTTCTTACTCTGGAGCGGTTCCAAATGAGAAAATCACTTGGGGTAAATTGGATGTAGATACACCTAAATTTATAGTAGAATCCGATGCAACTATAGTTGCACCATTGATTTTTGCTTGGATTTTAGGGCAATAAATAAAAGATAAAATAAAGTGAAATTAGGCGATGTCATTGGGCATCGCCTTTTTTATTTGAAAATTTTAAATGAAAAAGCCCTACAAATGCAGGGCTTAAATCATTTAAATAAATATTGAAATCTATAAAGTTTCTTCTAACCATCTGTAAAATTCCTTATGCCAAATCACTGAATTTTGTGGATTTAAAACCCAATGATTTTCTTCTGGAAAATACAATAATCTACTTTTGATTCCTCTCAACTGAGCGACTTGATAAGCTTCCAATCCTTGCCCAATAGGAACTCTATAATCTTTTCCACCTTGAATGATCAAAATAGGTGTATCCCATTTATCAACCATATTACTCGGATCAAACTTTGAATAAGTTTTCATTGCGACTGCATTGTCCTTTTCCCAATATGCACCACCCATATCCCAGTTGGTGAAAAACAATTCTTCAGTATTGCCATACATAGATTTTAAATTGAAAACTCCATTGTGTGATATGAAAGTTTTGAATCTTTTGTTGTGAATTCCTGCCAAATAAAACACTGAATATCCACCGTAACTCGCTCCAATAGCTCCCAAACGCTCTGAATCTACATAAGGTTCTTTTGAAATATCATCAATAGCAGCTAAATAATCATCCATAACTTGACCACCCCAATCTTTGCTGATTGCTTCATTCCACTCAGTTCCATGCCCTGGCATTCCACGACGATTCGGAGCAATTACTATGTAACCATGAGCAGCCATTAACTGGAAATTCCATCGGAAAGAATAAAATTGTGAAAGCGGAGATTGTGGTCCACCTTGGCAATAAAGCAAAGTTGGATATTTTTTGTTCGGATCAAAATCTGGTGGATAAATCACCCAAGCCAACATATCTTTTCCATCTGTAGTTTTGATGTTTCTCTTTTCAACTTTACTCAATTGTATGCTGTTGTAAATATCATCGTTCAAATGCGTCAATTGCCTCATTTGACCATTTTTTAAATTAACAACATACAATTCAGCTGCATGATTCATATCTGTTCTGTTCACTACCAATTCGTTGCCCGATTGACCAACAATTCCATTCACATCAAAAATTCCATCGGTAATCTGAGTGATTTTAGCTTTGTGATTCAAATTTTTCAAATTGAAATCCAATGAGAATAGTTGAATGGTTCCTTTGGTTGGAGCGATGAAATAAATTCTTTTTCCATCTTCACTCCATTTGAAACTACTGATGGTTTCATCCCAATGCTCTGTCAAATTCGTTTTCACTCCATTGTACATGATTATGATATCATTCTTATCCGCCTCATATCCATCTCTTTTCATGCTTAAAAAAGCCAAAACTCCATCTTTAGAAAAAGCCGGACTTGTATCATAACCCATCATTCCTTCGGTCAGATTTATGGTTTTTCCAGTTGCGACATCATATTCGTAAATATCTGTATTGGTGCTTAACGCATAATCTTTTCCTTTGAGTTTTTTAGAAACATATAGAATTTTACTTCCATCATTGTTCCAAGTATAATCACCATGTCCACCAAATGGCATTTGAGGCGAGAAATAAGGTTCACCTTCCAATAAATCAATTCCATCGGCTTCAGGATTGTTTTTATCCTTTAAAATTAAATGTTTATAATTGCCATCCAACCATTTGTCCCAATGTCTATAATGCAAATCATCGTAGATATAAACATTTGATTTGTCTAAATGTGGATAATAATCTTTGCCTAAAACTTTATCCAATTTTACTTCTTCGATTTCAATTGTATGCTTCCCATTGGGTGAAATCGATTTGTGGGTAAGCAAATCTGAATAATCATCAATTTCAGTTGCTTCTCCACCTTTCACAGGTATCAAATAGTTTTTAGTGGTTTTTTCTTCAGTTTCTACATCAAATGCTGTAACCGAATAAACGACATTCTGTTTGTCATCGGTCAATCCTATGGGACTGATTCTCTTCAGTTTCCATAAAAGTTCGGGTGTCATCATATTTTGTGCATAAGTTTGTGCGCAAAATGCCATTGCAATAATCAACAGTAATTTTGACTTCATATTCATAATTTTGAAGTCCAAATATAATAAACACAAGAGTAGTAAAGGAAATTTAACTGGAAATAAACTCATTTAGATCAACTCTCAATTAAATTCAATTAATTTGTAAAATGTATTCAAAAGAAGAAGCGTCGAGGATAAGAAAAAAGTTTTGGGTTTCATTTGGTCAATATATGAAACTCCAAGATTCGGCTTGTAGTGCAAAAGTGAATTGGATCAACTATAAAACGGGTATCAAATCTTTGGAATTTAAAACGGATGTAACTAATAAATTGGCGCGTATCGCTATTGAAATAACAGATCCTGACATAGAAATGCAAGCTTTGATGTTTGAACAATTCGAAGAGCTTCAACCGATGTTTCATGCACAAGTAGGAGAGGAGTGGATTTGGTTTGATGAATATTTTGATGAATTTGGTAAACAAAAAGCCATGATAGAATTGAAACTCGAGAAAGTAAGTGTTTTTAGAGAATCGGATTGGCCAAAAATCATTGAATTTCTCAAAACAAATTTGCTGAAATTGGATGAATTTTGGTGCGACACAAAAGAAATTTTTGAAGTATTTAAATAAATTATTCTTCTACAACTTTAGAAGAACCAAATAATTTAGTCACAAGAGTAACTACAAAATAAGTCAAAATACCTGCACTCAATCCCAATAGAATTTCTTTTATAATCGATGGGAGTTCGGTCAAAAAATCTTTGAAAAAATCGATTTGATGTGCAAAAATTCCACCCGATACAAGTATCAATGCAATTGTTCCTATAACGCTTAAAGATTTGATAATGACTGGAAGTGATTTGACCAAAAGGTTTCCTAAATTGAAGAAAAATCCTTTTCCTTCAGATTTTAAAATCAATTTATAACCCACATCATCCATTCTTACAATCAAAGTTACAATTCCATAAACACCTATAGTTGCCAAAAGTGCAACTATAGAAACCGTTAGAATCTGTACAACCAAAGTTTCATTCAAAACAGTACTCAGCGCAATGATTACAATTTCAACTGAAAGAATAAAATCGGTAATAATGGCCGAACGAACTTTTGTTTTCTCGGCTTCCAAACTAAGTTGTTCTTGCTCTTCGTAAATTTTCATTGATTTATTTTTCGATTGAAATAAATATTCGACAATTTTAGCAATTCCTTCGTATGCCAAATAAAATCCACCAATAATCAGTGCTATTTTAGTTGCAATTGGAAGAAAAGAATTGAGCAAAAGAACGGCAGGAACTATAATTAATTTATTGACAAAAGAACCTTTTGTAATCGCCCATAGAACAGGAATTTCATGTGAAGCTAAAAAACCAGTGGCTTTTTCAGCATTGACCGCTAAATCATCGCCCAGAATACCTGCTGTTTTTCTCGTTGCTATTTTACTTGTGACTGCCACATCATCCATCAAAGCGGCTATGTCGTCTAAAACTGCAAAAATTCCTGATGCCATACTCAAAGTTTTGTAATTGTAAATGTATGATTTAGAAATTGAATTTGAAACAAAATGTTTTTACCAATAAATCTCTATGACTCATATAACAACCCCCATAATGACTCAACATCTGAAAGTTTTGTTTTATATTTGAAAATTGGGTTTTCAGTCCGATTGACTTTTAACTAAGGCTTGAAAAACTCTTTCAACAATTGAAAAATGGCATGAATCGTTTTACACTTTTAAAAAATAGAAACATAAGTAAATGGATAGGTTTTTTGTTTGCTTTTCTGATTTTTGGTATGACGGTTTGGTTTTCCAATCAATTTGTTCAACAGTTAAAACACGAAGAACAATTAAAAATAGAAAATTATGCTCAAGCTGTTCAATTGTTAGGATCTGATGAAATTTTCAGTTCAAAAGTTCAAGAATATTTGGTAGGTATTACGGCTGCCAATAAAACACTTCCTGTGATTTTGGTCGATGAGGAAGATGAGTTGATTTTGGTGAGTAATATTTCAGAGGAAATTCAAAATGATTCAAAAAATTTAGAGAAAATTGTTTCTAAAATGAAACAATTGCACGAGCCAATTGAAGTTGATTTGGGTGAATTGGGGAAGCAATATGTTTATTATGAAAATTCACAATTGCTGAAGCGTTTACAATATTATCCGATGATTCTCATTCTAATCATTATTTTGTTTGCATATTTCAGCTATTGGTATTTTAAAACTTTGAAAAACACTGAACAGAGTTTTTTGTGGGCAGGTATGGCCAAAGAAACTGCTCATCAAATTGGAACGCCACTTTCATCACTTATGGGTTGGATTGAGATACTCAAATTAGAAAATGTCAGTCAGGAACCTATTCAAGAAATGGAAAATGACATCGAGCGTTTGGAACAAATCACCGAAAGGTTTTCTAAAATTGGTTCATTGCCAGAATTGGAATTGCATAATATCGTTGAAGTTACCGAAAATTCAGTCAATTATCTGAAAAGTAGAACTTCGAAAAAAGTCGATTATCAATTCAATTCAGACAAAGGTGAAATCAGAATTCCATTGAATGTGGCGCTTTATAGTTGGGTGATTGAAAATTTAATAAAAAATTCGGTCGATGCCATGCAAAGTGTCGGAGCGATCAGTGTTCATATTTCTGACAATTTGGATGATGTGATTGTAAGCATTACCGACACAGGACCAGGGATTTCTAAGAATTTGCACAAAAGAATATTCGAACCTGGTTATACTACCAAGAAAAGAGGTTGGGGCTTAGGCTTGTCTTTGGCGAAAAGAATTGTAGAAAATTATCACAAAGGAAAAATATTTGTAGCTAAATCTGACAAAGAATCAGGTACTGAAATTCAAATGATTTTGAAAAAGAAATAATTAAACTCCAAGAATTAATTTGGCTACAACAAAATAAATAAATACCCCTAAAACATCATTGCTCGTCGTGATAAATGGACCTGTAGAAACCGCTGGATCAATTCCTCTATTGTTCAAAAATATTGGAATGAAAGTACCTATAAGAGCAGCATTTATAATTACGGTAATCAGAGCTATAATAATTGCTATAGATGTAATGAATGTGGTTCCAAAAACGAAATGGCTGATGACCAAAACTATAGCTGCTATACCGGTTCCGTTCAAAAGTGCCAACAAAAATTCTTTGCCTAAACGTTTGAGAATTTTGCCTTTAATCGTTCCATTGGCCAAACCTTGAACCATAATTGCCGATGATTGAATGCCAACATTTCCAGCGGTTGATTGAATCAGTGGAATGAAGAAAACCAATCCATAAACTAATTCTAATGCGTTTTCATATTTTTGGATGATACTTCCTGCGCCTAAGCCACCGAACATACCAATCAATAACCAGGGCAAACGCGCTTTGGTCAACGCCCAAATGCTGTCGTTTGGTGCGACAGGTCGAGTGATACCCGCTGCTAATTGATAATTTTCATCTGCTTCGTCTCTTACAACATCTAATATATCGTCAACTGTAATTACACCTTGCAACCTTTTTAATTCATCGACTACCGGAATTTCCATTAAATCGTATTTCTGGATTTTAATGGCAACATCTACATCCTTATCCTGAATTTGAACATAATAAACTTTATCGTTGTAAACCTCTTCCAATAAGGTGTTTGAGGAAATAGTTAATAGTTTTTTCAAACTTAAAATCCCCAAAAGTGTATTGTCGTCGTCCACCACATAAATCGAATAAACCTGCTCCATTTCAGTGGCTTGTTTACGCATTTGACGGATGGCTCGAATGGCATTCCAATTTTTATTCACCACCACATATTCCTTTCTCATCAAACCTCCCGCAGTGTCCTCAGCATAGCGTAACAACTCGACTATATCTTGAGCGTGCTCTTTGTCTTCGAGTTGAGAGATAATTTCTGTTTGTTTCTTACGAGAAAGTTCACCGATAACGTCAACCGCATCGTCGGTGTCCATTTCGGTAATGAAGCCTTCGGCAATTTCTTTGGAAGAAAGTGATTGAAGAATTTTCTTTCGGTCATCTTCTTCTAATTCTAATAAAACATCAGCCGCAATTTCATTGTCAAACAAAGAAATCAAATAAGACTGATCCTCAATTTCCAAAGTAGGAAATAGCTCAGCTATGTCAGCAGGGTGGAAGTCTTCCAATAAACTCAAAGAGAGTTTTGGGTTTTGCTCCTCAATGGCTGACTTCAATTCAGAAATTAATTCTCTTGTGATTTTTACTTCCATGCTTCGATTTTCTTAGTTAATTCTATAAACCCATCCACAGAAAGCTGTTCAGCTCTTAGTTGAAACACCTTATCTTCAAAATCCGTACCCGAAGGTAAAATGCTTTTCAGTGCATTTCTAAGTGTTTTTCTTCTTTGATTAAATGCTAATTTAACCACATTGAAAAACAGTTTCTCATCGACCTCTAACTTTTCCGTATGCCTTCTCATACGCATCACACCCGATTTGACTTTGGGTGGTGGAGTGAAAACTTGTTCAGATACGGTAAATAAATATTCAGTGGTATAATAAGCTTGCGTCAAAACAGACAAGATTCCATAAACTTTTGAACCTTCTTTTGAACAAATTCTTTCTGCAACTTCTTTCTGGAACATTCCGACCATTTCCGGAATTTGATTCCTGTTTTCAATTATTTTAAAAACAATTTGAGTCGATATATTATAAGGAAAATTTCCTAAAATACAAATCGGCTCTTGATTGAAATGTCGATTCAAATCCATTTTCAAAAAATCCTCCGAATAAACCGTCAATTCAGGATAATTTTTTTGTAGAAATTCAACCGATTCATGGTCAATTTCAACTACAGAAATGTTTTGTTTGGCTTCGATTAAAAACTTTGTTAAAACTCCCATACCCGGGCCTATTTCCAATACTTGATTGTAGTCTTCCCAAGTCAAAGAATCAACGATGCGATTGGCTATACTTTTATCATTAAGAAAGTGTTGGCCTAAGTGTTTTTTAGCTCTAACAGTCATGTTGCGAAGATAGAAATTTTAAACGAGTTGAATCAGGCTTGGCTTATTTTTCGTTCATCAAAACTTCAAATTATCTGTCTAAAATACATACTTCGATTATATATTTGACTATTTCAATAAAAAATGATATAATATTGCAAAAATAAAACCCATAAATATGCAAGTCAACTCCAAGTATAAACTTCTGATTGCAAGTACCAGCACCATACATGGTAGTGGTTATTTAGAATATGTATTAAATGATGCGGTTGAACTTTTGGCTACCGATGAGATTTTGTTTATTCCTTATGCAAGACCTTCAGGAATTAGCTATGATGAATACACAGAATTGCCAAGAAAAGCTTTTGCTCAAAAGAACATCAAAGTAAAAGGTATACATGAATTCGAAAAACCAAAAGCTGCTATAGAAAACGCTAAAGCAATTTTTGTTGGTGGAGGAAATACTTTTTTATTGCTTAAAACTCTTTATGATTTGGAGCTGATGGATGTGTTGCGAAAAGTTGTTGCTACAGGAACTCCATATATGGGAAGTAGCGCCGGTAGTAATATCACAGGTTTATCGATAGGTACAACCAATGATATGCCGATAGTTTATCCGCCGAGCTTCAATGCTTTGGGATTCTTGCCTTTCAACATCAATCCACATTATTTAGATCCAGATTCAAATTCAACCCATAAAGGTGAAACCCGTGAAACACGAATCAAAGAATTTCATCATTTCAATTCTCAAGTGGTTATAGGTTTGAGAGAGGGAAGTTGGTTGGAAATTAAAAATGGAGAAATAGAACTGAAGGGAAATCTTACTGCAAGATTGTTTCAAGCACAAGAGGAACCCATAGAATTAGAGCCAGGAAAATTTAATTTTTAAAAATTATTCCATTTTATCTTTGTCCCAAGCTTCGGTATTTTTTATACCTAATTCTTCTGGGTTGAAATGATATTTTTTGACTTTTAATTTTTTCTGTCTTTCGAAATCTCTCAATGCTATGATGGCTGGTTTTCTGAGCAATAGAATTGCGATGAAATTCAACCAAGCCATTAAACCTACACCTATATCACCTAAATCCCATGCTCGAGCGGAAGTGTTGATGGCTCCGAAAATGATGGTTAGCAATAAAACCATTCTCAAACCAAATAGTGCTATTGGATTGATTTTTTCTTTGAACATAAAACTCAAATTGGTTTCAGCCATATAATAATATGCCATCAAAGTCGTAAACACAAAAAAGAATAGGGCAATGGCTACAAAACCTGAACCCAAACCAGGGAAGAAACTATCAATTGCATGTTGGGTAAATTCAGGACCTGAATCCACACCCGGTAACATTTCGAATAAATATCCGCCTTGTCCATCTTCGGTATTGTACAAACCTGAAAATAAAATCATCAAAGCTGTTGCTGTACATACAAAAATTGTATCTACATAAACTGAAAACGCTTGTACTAAACCTTGTTGAGCAGGATGTTTTACTTCAGCTGCAGCAGCTGCGTGTGGAGCAGTACCTTGACCGGCTTCGTTCGAATATAATCCTCTTTTCACACCCATGGCTATGGCAGAACCTATAATTCCTCCAAAAGTAGCGTGAGTTCCAAAGGCACTTTCAAGTATCAATTGGAACATGGCAGGAATCTGAGTTACATTCATCAAAATAATAATGGTCGCCATCAATATATAACCGATGGCCATAAAAGGAACGACGATTTCAGCTGTTTTAGCAATTCGTTTTACACCACCGAAAATAATAAATCCTAAAAGTATGGCGATTCCAATTCCAGTATAAAGAGTGTCGATTTCATAAGCGTGTTTGATCGCTGCTGCCGCACTGTTACTCTGAACGCCCGGCAAAAAAAACGCACAAGAAATCAAAGTAATCACCGCAAATAAAATCGCATACCAATTCATGCCCAAACCTTTTTTGATGTAAAAAGCAGGACCACCTCGGTATTCGCCATCTTTTACTTCCTTATAGATTTGCCCCAAAGTCGCTTCTACAAAAGCAGTTGCCGCACCTATGAAAGCAATCAGCCACATCCAAAAAATTGCACCAGGTCCACCGATGGCAATCGCTGTAGCAACTCCGGCTATGTTTCCGGTTCCAATTCGTCCGGATATTGCAATTGAAAATGCTTGGAATGAACTTACTCCTTTGTCTGATGATTTTCCTTTAAATAATAAGCTGACCATCGTTTTGAGTAATCTGACTTGTACAAATCGAGTACGAATTGAAAAGTACAATCCACCGATTATACAAAGTGCTACTAAAAAATCACTCCAAATAATTTTCAATAAAAAATCTATAATATCTCCCATGTGTTCAATGTGTCTAATTTGTGTTTTGATTATGCGTCAACCTTTTTAAATCCTTTCGAAATGGCGATTATATAAACTACCAAATGAATAATCCCTACAACAATCGAAAAATAAAACAAACCAATTTCATTGATATTACCAGTATCTGGGTGTACATCTGCTGTATAAAAATGAGCCAAAGCAACGATCAATAAAATCACGGTTAAAACCAAACCTGAAGTACCAACTGTTTTATTGGCTTTTCTCATAATATTGGGTTGAACAGAAGTTAGTTTACTATGTTTTATGCTGTAGAATAAATAGATATCTAACCCAATAATCATCCACAAAATCAAACGCATCCAAGTATCAAATGGCAAAAATATCATCATAAAAAAGCAAGTGAGTATTCCTAAAATCGGTATCAAAGGAACCAAAGGAACACGAAAAGCTCTTGGTGCATCTGGCATAGTTCTTCTTAAAATCAATACGCCCAAACAAACCAATATAAATGCAAATAAAGTTCCTATACTCGTCATTTCGCCGACCACTCGACCGGGTACAAATGCAGCAAATAAACTTATAAATACCAAAAAGAATAAATTTGATTTGTAAGGTGTTTTGAATTTTGGATGAATGGTCGAAAACACTCTTGGAATCAATCCATCTTTGCTCATCGAATAGAACACTCGGCTTTGTCCTAAAAGTAAAACCAAAATTACAGAAGCATAACCAAATAAAATTGCAACAACTATCGATGTATTTAACCACGGATAAGCTGCATCAACAACTCCATCAGCTCCCATAGGTCCCATATTGTTAATCGCCACAGCCACAGGTGCAAGTGAATCCGTAGGGTCGGCACTGTAGTTTTTGTAATTCGTAACACCTGTCATTACAAAAGCAAATAAAATATAAAGTACAGTACATATCAATAAAGAACCCAATATCCCGTAAGGCATCGCTTTTTTAGGGTTTTTGGTTTCTTGTGCTGCTGTACTCACCGCATCGAATCCTATATAAGCAAAGAAAACAATTGCAGCTGCTCGAATGATACCTGAGAATCCATATTCACCAAATCTTCCAGTATTTTCAGGCATAAATGGAACATGATTTTCTGGTCGAATGTATTGGAAACCAACAGCAATAAAAATCAAAACCAAAGCAACTTTTACAATTACGATGATATTGTTTACAAATGAAGATTGTCGAGTTCCACGAATGAGAACCAATGACATAATAATTACTATAAAAACAGCGGGTAAATTCATAAATCCATGAATAACTTCACCTGATTCCAACTTCAAACTATCGAATGGCGTCATCAATAATTCTTTGGGGAAATTGAATCCAAATTCTGTCAAAAATTTATCTAAATAACCCGACCAACTCGAAGCTACAGTCGCTGCACCAACGGCATACTCTAAAACCAAATCCCATCCGATAATCCAAGCGACAAATTCTCCCATGGTTGCGTAGGAATATGTATAAGCACTTCCTGCGACAGGTATCATCGATGCAAATTCTGCATAACAAAGACCTGCAAAAGCACAACCTATGGCTGCAATGATGAATGAAAAAATGATTGAAGGTCCGGCATAATTAGCGGCAGCGATTCCTGTGATTGAAAACAAACCAGCACCTATAATGGCTCCAATTCCAAGTGAAATCAACCCCCAAGTTCCTAACGATTTTTCCAAGGCATATTCGCCCGTTTCGCTGGCTTCAACCAATAGGTCAGCCAATGGCTTTCTAGTAAATAAACTCATCCAATTGTCTCTTTTTGTGTTAACAAGAAAAACAAATGTAATAAAATCTATATAGAAAATGAATAATCTATTGAGTATATAGAAAATTGTAATCAATTGTTCATTTGCAGAGCGATTTAAATTCAAATGAAATTAAGAATGGGAAATAATCGATCAGAAATTAACTTCCAATCAATCATTTGAAAAAGTAAGAGAAATATTTAAGGAATTGGTAAAAAAAAACCGTCCCTTGTAAAGAATGAGACGGTTCATATATATTATTTAGAAAGTTCAGCTTCTAATTCTTCGGTCAACTTCATATTATGGAAAACTTGTTGAACATCATCCTCATTTTCAAATGCTTCTAACATTTTGAAAATGGTCATCGCCTGATCCAATGGCAATTCCTCTTCATGATGTGGAATTCTTGCCAGTTCAGAATTTTTTGGTTCAACTGCTAATTCAGCTAATTTTTGAGAGACATTGCCGTACTCGCTGAAAGGACAGTAGATGAAATAATCATCACCTTCTTCTTCGAAAGTATCTGCTCCATGTTCTATGAGTTCTAATTGAAGTTCTTCCCAATCCATTGATAAAGAACTCTTATCGATGGTGAAAACACCTAATCGATCGAATAAAAACTCCAAAGATCCATTGGTTCCTAAACTTCCATTGAATTTGTTGAAAATCGCACGAACGTTTGCTACCGTTCGATTGTTATTGTTAGTTGTACATTCTACAAAAATCGCAATACCGTTGGGACCATAGCCTTCGAAAGTGATTTGCTCATAATTATCAGCTCCGGCACCCGTTGCTTTTTTTATGGCTCGCTCTATATTGTCTTTAGGCATATTGGCTCCCTTAGCATTCTGAAGTGCAGTACGCAAAGCGGGATTGGTTTCAGGGTCGCCATTCATACCATTTTCTTTGATAGCGATATGAATTTCTTTAACTATCCTTGAGAAAATCTTCGATCTCTGTTTGTCTTGTTTTCCCTTTCTTTCCTTAATATTTGACCATTTACTATGTCCAGCCATAAATGAAAAATTAAATTGAATAAAATTGTTAAAAGACGTTAGCAGCAAATATACAAAATTTGCTTGCCTATCTAAAAATTCTATAGTGTTTGAAAATTTCAATCGCCATTGCTCAATCTAAGTAAGCATTGATTTTATTGATCGTCAAATCTTTAAAGTCTTTTACAACTATGTTGGCCAAAGTGAAATCTTGATGATGTGTATTGCCACCATTATAACCCGCACAGAAAATTCCTGCTTTGTGTGCAGCTATAATTCCATTGGTTGAATCCTCAATTACAATGCAATTTTTTTTATTTTCTTGGGCAATTTCAGATGCTTTGATAAAAATCTCTGGATGAGGTTTGGATGCTTTTAGATCTTCACCACTGATTTTGTCGATGAAATATTCATCCAATTTAAATTTATCGAAAACCATGTTTATAGTAGTGTGTGAAGCAGATGAAGCCAGAACTAATTTGATATCATTTTCATAATAATGTTCAATTAATTCTTTGACGCCTTCTATGAGTCCAAAATCTTTATCCGAATAAAATAGTTCTTTGAAATGTTTTCTTTTCGATGTAAACATTTCTTCCATTGAAGTTTTTAAGTTGAAATTTTCGATCAGAGTTCTACAAACTCTTCTTGTAGTTGCTCCCGCAAATGATGCATAGAGCTCGGCTGATACATCGATTTCGAATTCTTCGAACATTTTGAAATATGCTTTTCGATGCAGAGGTTCGGTATCAACGATGACTCCATCCATATCGAAAAGAACGGCTTTGAGTGACATTTTAATTGATTTTGTGTGAATATAATTTTGAATTAAACTTTCGAATTACATAACTATTTTGGCTTCATAATCACTTTCGTTGCCTAAACGATCAACGGATTGAATTGCAATAGTTGTCAATGGTTTTCCATCTTTGATTCTGGATAAAATCTTTGAATTTTGATGGGCTTCATAAATTTCAGTTACCCATTCATTTCCATATTTCATATGTAAAATCCAATGTTTGACATGAGAATTTTTTTCGCAATTGCAATCCCAAGATGCTTCTATATATTGAATATCGGTTAATACATTCAATTTAGGTCTTTCTTCAACCAAAGGTGTGAGCCAAGGCGTCTTTGGAACAAGTGCTTTTTTTTGATAAGGTCCAGATTTTAAAGTATTTAGCATGGTTGAATTTAAACCAGCAAAAGACCAATGTGCAACTCCTTTGCTTTCAGGAACCAATTGACGTGTCAAATGAATTTGTCTAACGATTTCTGATGGTTTGTTGGGAACTCTGACTTCAACTGTATTTAGTCCTGGCCATAAATGACGTTGATGTGTGTTTTCAGATGCCCACCATTGCAATAAATCAGCAAAATTCTGTCTTGGAGCATCTACTGGCCAATACAATTGTGGAGTGAAATAATCAATCCATCCTTCATTTAACCATAATTTTGCATCGGCATACAATTCATCGTATTGCGACAAACCAGCAACGCCTTGCGGATAACCCGATTTCCAAATACCGAAAGGACTGATGCCAAACTTTACCCATTCCTTTTCTGCTTTGATTTCATGATAAATTCTTTTGATGAATTGGTTGACATTTTCTCTTCTCCAATCCGCTCTCGATAAAGTTCCTCCAGATTTTACATATTCATTCCAAGATTCATGGTCAGGAAAATCTGCACCTCCGTTATAAGATGCATATGGATAAAAATAGTCGTCAAAATGAATTCCATCGATATCATATCGAGTAACTATATCTCTAACGACCAAACTCGCATGATTTTGAGTAGATTTTTTGGCAGGGTCGAACCAATACATTCCATTTTTTAATCGAACTACATCATTGGACATTTTAGTAACCAATGAAGCAGAATTTACTCGTCCACCATTTGAGTGATGAGCTCTGTATGGATTTAACCAAGCGTGAAGTTCCATACCGCGTTTGTGAGCTTCTTCAATCCAGAATTCCAAAGGATCATAATATGGATAGGGAGCTTTACCAGTTTCACCAGTAAGGAAAATTGACCAAGGTTCGAAATTGCTTTCATAAAGTGCATCGGCTGAAGGTCGAACCTGAAGAATTACTGCATTGAAATTATTGTCTTTCAATTGATCGAGTATATGTATAGCTTCAGCTTTTTGTTCTTCCGTACTCATGCCTCGACGCGATGGCCAATTGATGTTTGCAACAGAAGCAATCCAAGCTGCTCTGAATTCTCTCTCAACTTCTGGTAAATCTAAAACCAAACGAGGTTCTTCTAATTCGATTTCTTTTTTCATCAATTCATCATTGAAATCAATTGCATTTTCATCCCTATGATTGACGATGTATTCTTCGATTTTATCTTCAGTCGAAGTTTTCATTTCTTCAACTTGAGTTGTATTAACTTTATGATTGTGTGTTTGTTTTCTTGTTCTTTGTTGATGAACACAAGAATTGATAAAACTCAATAGAAAAACAAATATCACTAATTGTCTAATTCGCTTGAAACCCATAGTTTGCAAAAATATTGAAAAAGCTTAATCATTAACGTAAAAAAGTTCTTAAAAGTATAACAAATTATCCTAAAATACTCTATTAAAGCCATTTCTGAAAAAATAAAAAATTCTATGCAATCATAAATGTTAAATCCTCTTAATTCATTGATTTTAGATTGCTTTAAAGTTGCATCTCAGTTTGAAAAGAAATAACTTTAAAGTTCATTCATCGAAAATTTAAATTATGATTTTGCCTGTAAATGAAACTCCTGACTTCTTTATACCTGTTTTAGCGATGGTTGATGAAGATGTGTTGAAAGAGTTGAATCATCAAATGAAAACTTATCCGAAGTTTATTGAAGAAATACCGGATTATCTGCATTTGCATCGTTATGCATTGGGCAAATGGACGATCAAAGAAGTGGTTGGTCACATCACAGATACCGAGCGAATCAAACTCGATGCAGCTCTGAGAATTGCAAGAAATGATAAAGTTTCGATTCCAGGTTTTGATGAAAATCAATATGTTCAAAATACAGATTTCAACCATAGAAGTATGAGCGATATGCTCGAAGAGTTTTTATCGGTAAGAAAAAGTGCCATTTTATTGTACGAATCTTTATCTGAGGAAGAATTAAAAAGAATTGGAACAGCTTCAGCTAAGCCTGTGAGTTCAAGAGCATTGTTTTATTTTTTGGTGGGACATGTTCGACATCATGAGAAAATTTTAAAAGAAAGATATTTGATAGAGTAAATTTCAATTCAATCATGCGAAATATCTATCAAAGTCAGTATGTATCTACACTATAGTTGTGCTAACAAAACCTTATATTTGCACAAATCTTAAAGTAGAAAATGAAATTTCATAAAATAAAAGTTGAGTCTATCGATAGGCTAACTCCGAAATCAGTTCAAATAAATTTTGAAATTCCAAATGAATTAAAGTCAGAATATAGTTTTAAAGCAGGGCAATATGTAACTATTGAGTTCGATGGAGTGCGTAGAGATTATTCTTTATGTACGAGTCCTTTGGACGGGAAATGGTCAATAGGAGTGAAGGAAGCACCCAATGGATTTGTTTCGCACTATTTAAATCGTGAACTGAAAGCGGGCGATTTTTTGAAGGTTTCAACTCCCAATGGACGTTTTGGAATTCCAACAAAACCAGATGAGAAACGTACGATTATGGCGTTTGCAGCTGGAAGTGGAATTACTCCTATCATCAGTGTGATGAAATATACTTTACAAACTGAGGAATGGGTGAATTTTTATTTGTTTTATAACAATAAGACACCTGAGGAAACCATGTTTTATGAAGAATTAGAAAATTTAAAAAAATTATATCCGAATCAATTACATATTCATTATTTCTACACTCAACATCAAGTAAAAGATTGGTTGTATCAAGGAAGAATAGATGCTCATAAATTTGAATTGATAACCAATCAGTTGATCGATATCAATGAAGTGGATGAAGCTTTGATATGTGGTCCAAATGAAATGATAGAAGTAATCTCTAATGAGATTTTTGAAGCGGGAATCATCAAGAAAAGAATTCATTTTGAATTGTTTACACCTATAGAAATTGAGGAAATGATAATAGAAAAAGAAGAAACATTGGATGAAGTAGAAGTGACAATTCACTTGGATGGAGAGGTTTCAACTATGGTTTGGGATACTTCTAAGAACTTGGTCGATGCTATGTTGGATGAAGGTTTGGATGCACCTTATTCTTGTAAAGGAGGAATTTGTAGCAGTTGTATGTGTATTTTAGAAGAAGGTGAAGTAGAGTTGAAAGAAAATTATGTTTTGACCGATGCAGATGAGGAAGAAGGCATAATTCTGGCTTGTTGTACTCGACCAAAAAGCAAACAAATCAAAATAAATTTCGATGATGTTTAAATCGATTGATTTTCGAAACGAAGAAGTTTGGAATACCATCACTCATGGATTGGGAGCTATTTTGGCCGTGATTTTCACTGTAATAATGTTGGTCGATGCAGCGATGAATGGTTCAGCTTTGGAGATTTTAAGCGCATCGATTTTCGGAACGGGTTTGGTATCACTTTATTTGGCTTCTACTTTGTATCATGCAGAAACTCGTCCGAGACGCAAAAGATTTTATAAACTTTTGGATCATCTTTGTATATATCTTTTGATCGCAGGAACCTACACACCCGTGATGTTGGTTGGTTTGAAAGGTAGTGTTTGGGGCTGGGCCATGTTTGTTTCTATTTGGACTTTGGTAATTTTTGGATTTATTTTCAAATTATCTCCTTTAAGAAAAAACAAGAAATTATCATTGATATTATATGCATTTATGGGTTGGATGGCAATATTTGCTATCAAACCTTTGTGGGAAAATTTATCGACTGAAGCTCTAACTTATTTAGGTTTGGGTGGATTGGCCTATACTATAGGTATATTTTTCTATGCCAATAAACGCATTAAATTCAATCATCTGATTTGGCATTTATTTGTTTTGGCAGGAAGTGCCTTCCATTTTTTCAGCGTATATAATTATATTTTACCTTAGGATTTATTTTGGATCAAATTTAAAAATTCATCTTCAGTAAGAATTTTCACTGTTCCTAATTCCTGTGCTTTTTTCAATTTACTTCCAGCTCTTTCGCCTGCAATTAGATAATTCAAGTTTTTACTCACAGACGAAAGATTTTTCCCACCATTTTGTTCAACCATTTTTTGAGCATCCGAACGGGTAAATTGACTAAGTGCACCAGTAAACAAAAAAGTTTTTCCAGACAAAATATCTGAATCTGGTAGATCTTCTTCACCAACTTCCATATTGATTCCAGCTTTTCTCAATCTTTCGATTAAGATTTGATTTTTTTCTTTTGAAAAGAATTCTTGAATGCTAATGGCAATTTTCTCACCTATATCATCGACCGATGTCAGTTCATCTGCTGAAGCATTTATAATATTTTCAATATTCTTAAAATGCATGGCTAATTTTTTAGCAACTGTTTCTCCAACATGTCTAATTCCAATGGCGTACAAAACTTTTTCAAAAGGAATTTTTTTGGAATTTTCTATGGCATCAATGATATTTTGAGCGGATTTTTCTGCCATGCGTTCCAACGGAAGTATATCTTCTTTTGTCAATTGATAAAAATCTGCAGGATCTTTTATCAAATTATTTTTAACCATACTATTGATGGTTTCAACGCCTATACTTGCCATATCCATGGCTTTTCTGGAAACATAATGTTCAATTCTACCAACGATTTGAGGAGTACATCCATCTTCATTGGGGCAATAGTGTTGAGCCTCACCTTCTTGTCTGATCAACTCAGTTCCACATTCAGGACAATTTTTAATGAATTCAACTTTCTCTGCATTGTGCGGACGTTTATCTAAATTGACTTCAACGATTTTTGGTATGATTTCACCTCCTTTTTCAACATATACTGTATCGCCAATTCTTACATCCAATTGTTCGATGATATCAGCATTGTGAAGCGAAGCTCTTCTAACGGTCGTTCCTGCCAATTCCACTGCTTTTAGATTGGCTACAGGCGTGATAGCACCTGTTCGACCGACTTGATAAGTGATGCTTTCCAATTCAGTTTCAGCTTGTTCTGATTGAAATTTATAGGCAATTGCCCAACGCGGTGCTTTTGCTGTATAACCTAATTCTTCTTGTTGTTCCAAGGAATTAACTTTCACAACTATACCATCGATTTCATAATCTAAATTGGCTTTTTCCTTGTCCCAATACTCTATAAATTCAATGACTTCATCTAAATTTTTACAGAGTTTCGCAGTTTCAGGAACTTTGAATCCATATTCTCTTGCAGATTTTAACATTTCCCATTGCGAATGGAAAGGAAGATTTCTACCTGTGATATTGTATAAATAACAATCCAATTTTCGTTTAGCAACTTCCGTGCTGTCTTGTAATTTAAGACTGCCACTTGCAGTATTTCTCGGATTCGCATATAAGTCTAAACCTTTTTCAGCACGTTCTTTGTTGATACGTTTAAATTCTTTGAAAGGCAAAATAATTTCTCCTCGAATGTGAAATTTTTCAGGATAATTTCCATTCAACTGCATAGGAACCGAATGTATGGTTCTAATATTTGCAGTGACTTCATCACCTTGGAATCCATCGCCTCGAGTCACAGCATTTTTCAAAAAACCATTTTCATATTCAATTGAAATCGAAGCTCCATCATATTTTAATTCGCAAACAAATTCAATATTATCATCGATGACTTTTTTAATTCTATTTTCCCAATCTCTTAGATCTTCTATGGAATAAGAATTATCCAAAGAATACATGCGATATTCGTGAACTATGGTAGGGAAATTTTTAGTGATTCCACCTCCAACTCTTTGTGTAGGAGAGTTTGGATCAAAAAAATCGGGGTATTGATTTTCTAAATCTTGTAGTTCTTTGAGTTTTTGATCAAATTCAAAATCACTAATGATTGGATTGTCAAGTATGTAATAATGATAATTGTGCTGATGCAACTCATCTCTTAAAAGCTGAATTTTCTCTTGGATGTTCATCTAAAATTGAATTTTAACAAAGATACTTTTTACTTGCTTAAAAGTCTAATATTTTGATAAAGGACGATGAAATTTACTGAGAACTCAAATTGATTGATTTAAAACAGAATTTCAAAGCATTTATAATTTATTTGAAACCATGTTTTCTTTGTATTAATGCCAATTTTTGAGCCTTATGAATATCGATTCTTTGAATAATTTTAGAATTAATTATTAAAAAATAAATGTTAAAATTTTTGACATGATATAAGTCATGTGAATAACTTGTTGTATCTTTCAAATGTATTAACTAAAAAAACAAGATTATGAGAGGTATATTATGGTTAGTAGCAGTGATTTGTATCATTGTATGGGTATTAGGCATGTTAGATATAGGAGGAGGAATGGGTATGGGACAATTGATCCACATTCTTTTGGTAATAGCTGTGATAGTTATATTGTATAATATAATATCGGGCAGAAAACCTTTGGATTAATCAGCCAATTCGGCTCCAAGCTATTTTATCTCTATGATAGATTTTGAAGTGATTTCTGATGTTAGTATTCTTTTCTAAGGATAAATTTGGGTCTTCTTTTAGAATATGTTCAGCGAAATATCTCGCTGAGCTAAGTATTTTTTGATCTTTTGCTAAATCGGCCAATTTAAAGTTAAGAATACCACTTTGTTGAGTTCCCAT